>NZ_CP187479.1:2275000-2494985 GCF_049818055.1 Desulfosceptrum tomskiensis | reverse complement strand
TCCTCCTTGACCAGGTCCTTTTCGTCCTGCTTCCGGGCCTTGTGGTAGAAGAAGTTGATCAGGCTTGTCCCGTGGTGCTGCTCGATGATGTCGATGACGGCCTGGGGCAGCCTGTGCTCCCTAGCGAACTCTACCCCGTCCTTGACGTGCGAGGTCACGATCAGGGTCGACAGCGACGGGGTGATTTTGTCGTGGGGGTTCTCCGATCCAACCTGGTTTTCGATAAAGAAATAAGGCCTTCTGATCTTGCCGACGTCGTGGTAATAAGCCCCCACGCGGACGAGCAGCGAGTCACCCCCGACCGCCTCGGCCGCCGCCTCGGCAAGGTTGCCGACGATGATGCTGTGGTGGTAAGTCCCCGGAGCCTCGATGAGCAGGCGCCTCAGCAAGGGCTGGCCAGGGTTCGCCAGTTCCAGGAGCTTGAAGGCCGAACTGATGTCGAAGGTGCTTTCCAGGAAGGGCAGGGCCCCGTTGGCCAGGACGGAACAGAGCAGGCCGTTGGCGAGCCCCAGCACCAGGCTCGAAGTGATCACCAACCCCCACGACGCGTCCCCCAGCATCATTTCGATGGCGAAGATGACGAGCGCCGAGATCCCGCCGACGTAAAAGCCCGCCCGGACCAGGTCGGTTCTCTGGCTCAGCTTGGAGACGCTGTACACCCCGGCGATACCGCCGACAAGCCCGACGACCGCGAAGTTGAAGCCCCCGCCGGTCATTGCCCCGGTGAGGAGGCTCATCGCGGCCACCACCAGGATGGCCAGGTTTGATTCAAGGAGGATGGCCAGCAGCATGCCGGCCGCGCCCAGGGGGATGGTATAGCCCATCAATTCCCCGAACTCGGGCCACTGGGAAACCTTGATCGCCACCAGCACCTTGCCGATCAACAGCACTGTCAGGACGACAATCCCCAGCAGATAGAAGTTGTTGAAGCGGCGGGAGAAGTTCTTGTCGTGCCGGTGGATATAGAAACCGACCACCGCCATCAGAATGGCGACTAAAAAAGCCGCCCCGAAAAGCCTCTTGAGGGGGAACTCCTTCTTGAGCAGGCCGAGCTTTTCGAGCTTGAGGGCGTGTTCTTCGGTGATGATCTCGCCCTTGCCGATGATTTTCTCGTCCTTGCGAATACTGACGATCACCGGCTGGACCTTCTCCGCCGCGGCATCCTGCATTTCCCTGGTGAGTTCGGCATTATAGAAGGCGTTGGGGCGCAAGAATTCGTTGACCAGGCCCCTGGCCAAAAGCTCGTACGGACGGGACAGGCCGGCTTCCTGCAGTTGTGAAATCAGGTCGCGTCTGGCCTGGGGGAGTTCGTCCTGGCTGACCCCCTGCTCGCTGGCGTCCATCAGCCTGGCGATCCGGCTGTTGACCTCCTTGGTCATCTCGGCGGTAGCCTGGGATGTGCCGGAGGCCAGGCCCGCCAGCACGTCGGCCGGCAGGGCGACGGGCACAACCGCTTTGATCCGCTCGATCTTGGCCTGCTGCTGCAGGTCCTTGTCGTCCTGGATGGCCCTGATCTTGGCCGTAAGGTTGCTGATGTCGTTCTGGATGGCGACGCTGACCTGGGGGTCGACGTCATACTGCTTTTTAACCTGGGCGCGGGCACGCTCGCGCTCTTCGTTGGTCTTCACGGGGTCTTCGAAGCTGATGGCGTAAGGGGCCCAGATGTCCCGGGGGGCCACCTGGTTCTTGGATAGTCGCGGCTGGGTATCGAAGAAGTTGACGGAAACGAGGAAGGTCAGGCACAAGAAAAAAGCAAGGACCGCGCCAACCTGGCGGGTCTTGGGATCGGTGAGCGATTGCTTGAGTCCCTGTCCGGTTGTCGCTACCAGGGCACGCAGACCCAACAACTAGTCACTCCTCTTTCGTATCACCCGCCCGCTCGTAAGCCTTGACGATCTCTACGACCAACGGGTGGCGGATGGTGTCGGCGCCGGTGAAATAGGAGAAACCGATGCCGGCCACGCCTTTAAGGATGCGTAGAGCCTCAACAAGCCCGGAAGCCTGTCCCTTGGGCAGGTCAACCTGGGTCACGTCACCCGTGATCACGGCCTTGGAGCCGAAGCCCAAACGGGTGAGAAACATCTTCATCTGTTCCGGCGTGGTGTTCTGCGCCTCATCCAGGATGATGAAGGCGTCTTCCAGCGTCCGGCCCCGCATGTACGCCAACGGCGCGATCTCGATAATATGGCGGTCGAGGTACCGTTGCGTGTTCTCCAACCCCAGTATATCATACAAGCTGTCGTAAAGTGGACGCAGGTAGGGGTCGACCTTCTCCTGCAAGTCACCCGGGAGGAAACCCAGCTTCTCGCCTGCCTCCACCGCCGGGCGGGTCAGGATGATGCGGTTGATCTGTTTATTACGCAGGGCGCTTACCGCCATGACCACGGCCAGGTAGGTCTTGCCGGTTCCTGCCGGGCCGACGGCGAACACCACGTCGTTTTCGCGCATGGCCTTAACGTAGCACTGCTGTCCCAGGGTCTTGGGGCGGATTTTTTTGCCCCGGGGCGTAGTGATGATCACTTCCCTGGCCAGGTCGCCCAACTCATCCTTTTCCCCCTTGTGCACGCTGCGTATGACGTAGTGGACATCCTGCAGGGACAGGCTCTTGCGTTCGGCGAAGAAGGACTGGAGCTTTTCGATGACGACCTGCGCTTCCTCAACCTGTTCCGCCGTCCCCATAATAACCAGTTGTCCGCCGCGCTGCACGATCTTGACCCCCACACCCTCTTCAAGGGCTTTAAGGTTCTCGTCGTAACGCCCGAAAATCGCGGCCGCGGTCATGGGGTCGTCAATGGCTACGCGGCTTTCCACCCTTTCTTCGGCCAATCAACAGCCTCCTTCGTCGACTTGGCATTGGGTATTGGGCATTGGGCATTGGGACTTAGGGTCAATCCTAATTCTGCTCCGGTAAACACCTTTAACCCATATCCATCCTACAGCTTTTAACGAAATGATTCAAATGTGTAAGCAGTGCTCAGCGCCCAGTGCTACTTTAAGGTGCGTTCCACGCCGATGTCCTCCAGGACCTCGACGGAGGCGCGCACGCGGACGAGTTCTTCCGGCCTGCCCGTCTTGATAATCTCCACCTTTTGGTTCAGGATCTTGTACTCTTTGGGCAGCTGGCTCCTGATGGCCTCCAGGACCTCATTGCGGGCGGCTTCAAAGGCCTCCTCCCGGGAACGCGAGCGTTTGTAAGGCTTTATTTCTCTGAAAGTCGTGGATACTACTTCGACGGGGACGACTAAATTCCTCCACCCCGGGAGGCGCCGCACGGTCACCGTGCGTTCGTAGTCCTTGTAGGGGGGGTTGGGCGATCCCTTAATATTTATTTGCCGCCGACCGATTTTAATGCTCCAGGCTTGGGCAACCCGTCCCGTCGCCTGCATCCCTTCCTCGACCAGGGCCATCTCGCCGTACTCCTCGTACCATACCCGCGCCCGCACGATGCCCTTGGCCCGAACGTATCTCGGCTCCCGCGGAAGCACCGCCCCGTCCTCATCAACAGCTTCGGCGGGCCAGATTTCCCCGGAGATCAGCACCTCCCCGGGCAAAACGGTCTGGCCATCCTTAACCACGGCCTGCCCCTTGAGCACAAGCACGTCCTCGACCAGACCGGCCTTCCCGGCGACGATGTCGGAGCGCCCGGGAGCAATCTCCACCGCCGGAAGCTTCTTTTCGGCCACCGAAATGATGGCCTTTGTCCCATGCAGGCGTACGCCAACCCATGAAAGCCTGGGTATGCGTTCCAGGATGCCGTCTTCGACCGCCGAGTTTTCAAAAGACCACTTGGCCGTGCCCCTGTAAATGCCCGCCTCACGGGCGGCCCGGAGGATTTCTTCCCGGGGCACCGACTTGTTGCCCTCTACGTCGATAAACCAGACAAACGAAGATAACAGGTACAGTCCGCTGACAAAAACGACTACGCCGATGAGCAGCGGTTTGCGCTTCAAGACATTGGAGAGGGCGAAAGGCAGGCCCTTTTTTTCGGTGATGTGGAACCGGCTGCTTGTCCGCCGGGCAATATGCCTTAACGGCTTGACGGCGCTCAGCGTGGTCCGTACGACCAGCGTGTCCTCGTCGAGCCGTTTGACGTCCCAGAAATGGATGCCGCGGGTGGTGGCCATGTTGATGAACTTCTCCAGGGTCCGGCCCTTGACCACCATCGTGACCTGTCCGAACAGGTAGGCCAGGATGCGCAGGATGAACATTTTCTTTTTCCTCCAATTAGAGAAACTCCACTGACCGGATATGCCCGTCCACGCAGATTTCATCGGGGAGAATGTTGCGGATGGCAAGGTCGGCGCCGTTTACAGCCACTTCGCCGGAGCCCACGATGACCCTGACCCGCTCAGGGGTGTACTCCACGATGCCCCTGTGGTTCTCGATAAACACCTGGACGTTGCCCACCAGGACGATCTTGGGCAGGTTAAGGGCCACGTCGCCCGGGATCTCCAGGATGTCGGCGATTGAACGGCGAACGATCCTTCCTACATCACGCCAGGCCATAACAAAACCCTCCCCACATAAATCTATGCGAGGAGGGTGTCCCAAAATTTATCGAAAAATATTTAAGCCCGGCTCTCCACCGGGCTTTTTCTTATCTTCTCTATCTATCTTGTCTAGAACTTCTTCTTGCGCTTGCGCGCCGCCTCAGACTTCTTCTTACGCCTTACGCTGGGCTTCTCATAATGCTCGTGCTTTCTCGCTTCAGCAAAAACACCTGCGCGCTGGCACGTGCGTTTAAAGCGGCGAAGAGCGCTGTCAAGGCTTTCGTTCTTGCCGACTTTGACTTCTGCCAACCCTGTTCCCCCCCTCCACCTAACCGCGTCTCGGGACAACACTTCTGAGAGTATAGCATTTGGGAATACAAAAGTCAACGAAAACCACCGGCTGAAGCCGGAGGGCACTGGGCATTGAGCGCTGTGCACTGAGAACATGCCATCCCATAGCTCAATGCTCAATGCTCATCGCTTTTTTAGCCGGGGGGCCAGCCCAACTCGCGCCCCGCCAACAGGTGGTAGTGCACGTGAAAAACCACCTGTCCGGCCCCCTCCAGGCAGTTGGCCACGAGCCGGAAGCCTTTTTGGTCGAGGCCCAGCCGGCGGGCGACTTCAGCGGCAGCCAGGTGGAGTCGGCCGATCGTCTCGGCATCCTCGGCCGTCAGATCAAAGAGGGTGGGGATATGTTTTTTGGGTATCAGGAGGACGTGCACAGGCGCCTGAGGATGGATGTCATTAAAAGCAATGACGTGCTCATCCTCGTAGACGACCTTGGCCGGGATCTCTTTGCGCACGATCTTGCAAAAGATACAGTCCTGCATTTGAACCACCTCCTTTTACCCGATATCCGAAATTAGTCTATTAGACATTTGGGCTGGGGAATCCTGCTCTTTTATAGATTATCCCCCAGCAAAACGCCGTCGATGACCGACTTCACGCTAACCTGTTCCAAGCGCCCCAAAGCGTCCGGGGAACCCCGGAAACGGACGCGCAGGTAATTGCCGGTATAGCCCTCCAGCACGCCGTCCCGGTGTTCCTCCGCCAGGACACTCACGGTTTTGCCGACGTAGCGGCAGGCGAACCGATCTTTCAGGAACTCGCCGAGTTCGAGCATGGCCTTGCTCCGGCTTTCCTTGACCTTTGCCGGGACTTGATCCGGGTAGGCGGCGGCGGGAGTGCCCTTGCGCGGCGAAAACTTGAAGACGTGCAGCCCGCTGAAGTCCATACGCCGGACGAAGTCCAGGCTTTCCCGAAAATGCGCGTCGCTTTCGCCGGGAAACCCGACCATGACATCGGTGGTGATGCCGACCTCCGGGATTTTAGACCGGATGTGGTTGACCAGCAGCGCGAATTCCCTGGTGGAGTAACGGCGTCCCATGCGGTGGAGGATGTGGTTGGAACCGCTCTGGAGGGGGATGTGCAGGTGCGGGCAGGCCACCGGCGAGGAAGCGATGGCCTCGACGAGCGCGGGACTGATGTCCAGGGGCTCGATGGAACTCAGCCGCAGGCGCAGCAGGCCGGGAACCCGGGAAAGGCTCGTCACGAGCTCGGCCAGCTTGGGCGCGTCGGGCAGATCCAGCCCGTAGGCCCCGAGGTGAGTCCCCGTCAGGACCAGTTCCACGTAGCCGTTGCGGACCAGACGCTCGGCCTCCTCGATGACGGCGGCTGACGGGCGGGAGCGCAAGGGGCCCCTGGCATAGGGCACGATACAGTAAGTGCAAAAATCGCGGCATCCCTCCTGCACCTTTATATATGCCCTGGCCCGCCCCTGTGTGCGGCTGATCGGCAACTCCTCAAACGCCGGCGCCTCGTCGAGGCCCGCGATGCACTTAACGGTCTTGCCGCGCTCCAGTGTCCGGTCGACGAACTCGGCCAGCCGTTCCCGCCCGCGCGTGCCGACGATCAGATCGACGTCGCCGATGCCGGCTATCTCGTCGGGGGCGACCTGGGCGTAGCAGCCGGTGACCACAACCAGCGCCTCGGGGTTGGCCCGCCGTGCCCGCCTGATCACCTGCCTGGACTTCCTGTCCCCGATGTGGGTGACCGTGCAGGTGTTGATGACGTAAACGTCCGCCTTTTCTTCAAAGGAGACGATGGCGTAGCCCAGGCGCTCGAACTGTTCCGACAGGGCCTGCGTTTCGTACTGGTTGACCTTGCAACCCAGAGTGGCAAAAGCCACGGTCTTGAGCAAACCTATGCACCTACTTGATTGGTAGTCAGTAGTAAGTAGTCGGTAGTCGGAGGGGACTTTCTTGGCTACTTACCTTGCGGCATACGACTTACAACCACGAATGCTCGAATCGGCGTAGCCGATTCCTTTCCTCTGTTTCCTACTACTTACTACTTATTACTTACTACTGCTGAATCCGTAAGGATTCAGTATTACCCCAGGTCCCCCAACTCATATAAGACAAGGGCAGCGGCAATCAGGCCGGCGGTTTCGGTGCGCAGGACGCGCGGGCCCAAGGTGACGCAGAAAGCTCCGGCGTCGGCCGCCATGCGGGCTTCCTCGGCGCTGAAACCGCCCTCGGGCCCGATAAAAAGAAAGATTTGACCCGCCGGGCGGATGTTCTGTCGCAGGACGTCCCTGAGGCGCTGCTCTTTTTCTTCTTCCCAGAAGAACAGAACCGTATCCTCAGGCCCGGCGAGCTTCAGGCTCGCCGCCAGACCGAGCGGCTGCTCGACAGCCGGGACACGCAGCCGGCCGCACTGCTCGGCGGCCTCCACGGCGATCTTTCGCCACCGCTCCAACCGCTTTTCGACCTTCGCTGCTTCCAGGCGCACGACGGCCCGTTCGGAGGCCAAGGGCACGATCCGCGAGATCCCCACTTCGGTGGCCTTCTGGATGACTAGGTCCATCTTGTCGCCCTTGGCCAGCCCCTGGACCAGGGTGATCTTAAGGAGCGGCTCCCCCTGTCCTTCGACCCGCTCGAGAATGGCCAGCCGGACCTCGCCGGGCGCGGCGCCGGCAATGCGGGACCTGAAAAGCCTCCCGTCCTCGTCCAGGACCAGGACCTCGGCGCCAGGGCCGAGACGCAGCACGCGCGTCAGGTGAGCGGCGTCCTTGCCCAGGAGAATCGCTTCGGCAGGGCCGGTCCAATCGTTGCGGGCGATAAGTATCCGCGGTACTCTCATTCTTTCACCCCCGCAAGGGCAACCCAATCTCCGGAGCGGAGCTCTTCGAGCTTGCGCAGGCCCGCGTGGCTGAAGGCTTCTTCGACCATCCGCTGTTTGGTATGATGAATGCCGCCGGTAATAAACAGGCCCCCCTTGTGGAGGCGGAAACAGACCTGGGGCGCCATGAACGATACGACCTCGGCCACGATGTTGGCCGTCACGACGTCGGCCTTGCCGCGCGTCGCGTCCAACAGGTGTCCTTCGCTCACCCGGACGCGGCCGGCCACGCCATTTCTTTCCACGTTCTCGCGGGCCACCCTGACGGCTATCGGATCGTTGTCGACGGCCCACACCTCTTTCGCCCCGAGCTTGGCCGCCACAATCGCCAGGATGCCGGTGCCCGTCCCGACGTCGAACACCCGCTGGCCGTCGCGCACGTGCCGTTCCAGGAGTTCCATGCACGCGGCGGTGGTGGGGTGGGTTCCGCAGCCGAAAGCCAGACCGGGTTCCATATCAATGACGACGTCGCCCGGCAACGCCGCGTACTCCTCCCAAGGGGGCCTGACGACGAGCCTTTCGCCGACCCGGAACGGCTTGTAAGACCGGCGCCAATACGTCAGCCAGTCCTCGTCGTCAACAACGGCGACCCGGACCCGGGCGGAGGGCCCCAAAACAGCAGCGACCCGGTGCCGGAGCAAGGATAATTTCTTATCCGCCCCCGCCTCGTCGGGCAGGTAGCCTTTGACCACCGCCCGAGAAGGCGCAGAAGCGGGGTTTTCGATCGAAACCCCGCTCCCGATATCGAAGAAAAGGTGATTCACCGATTCGATTTTATCCGCAGGCAGCTCAAGGGTGATTTCGAGCCAGTTCAAGACAGGTTGCTCCTTTTGTTCAGCCGGTAAAGGCATCTTTTACTTTTTCGAAAAAGCTTTTCTCCCCCTGCGGGCTGACCTTCTGCCCGCTGAGCCTGGCGAACTCCAGCAGCAGCTGCTTCTGCTTGTCGCTCAGCCCGGTGGGCGTCACGACCCGTACGCGGACGTGCTGGTCGCCCCTGCCCCGGCCGTTCAGGGAGGGGATGCCCCGCCCGCGCAGGCGGAAGACCGTCCCCGTCTGCGTTCCCTCGGGGATCTTGATCCGTGTATCCCCGTCCAGGGTGGGCACCTCGATCTCGTCGCCGAGGGCGGCCTGCACAAAACTGATTTCCTGTTCCATGATCACGTTGTTGTTTTCGTCACGCTTAAAAACGGGGTCCGGCCGTACGCTGAAGAAGATATACAGGTCGCCCGGCGGACCGCCCCGCTCACCGGCCTCACCCTCGCCGTTCAAGCGCAGGCGCAGGTCGCTGTCCACCCCCGCCGGAACCTTCACCTTAATGGCGCGCGTCCGGCGCACCTGGCCCGCGCCGCGGCACTCCGGACACGGGGTCTCGATGACCAAACCCGTACCCCCGCAGACATTGCATGTGCGGGTCTGCATAAACCGCCCGAAGGCCGTCTGCGTGGTATAGGTCACCTGGCCGCGCCCCTTGCACTGGAGACAGGTCCGCGGGTGCGTCCCGGGGGCGGCGCCCGTACCCTCGCACTTCGGGCAGGTCTCGGTGCGCGGAACCTCGATCTCCTTCTCGGTGCCGAAGGCCGCCTCCCGGAAGGAAATCTCCATATCGTAGCGCAGGTCGCGCCCCTTCCGGGGCCCGCTCCGGCGCGACTGGCCGCCCCCGAAGAAGAGGTCGAAGATGTCCCCGAAGCCGAAGTCGCGCGGGTCGATGTTGGAGAAATCGAAGCCCTGCCCCTGGGGCCCGGCGTGGCCGAAACGGTCGTACTGGGTGCGGCGATCCGGGTCGTTCAAAACGGCGTAGGCCTCGGCGATCTCCTTGAACCTGGCCTCGGCGTCCGGGTCATCCTTGTTGGCATCGGGATGATACTTCCTGGCCAGCTTGCGGTAGGCTTTTTTTATCTCTTCCGGCGAGGCGTTCCGGTCGACCCCCAGGACCTCGTAGTAGTCACGTTTGCTCAATTTCTCTCACCCAGATAATTAATAAGCCGCAGGGGAGCTTCGCTCCCCTGTGGCAGCATTCAGCGCTAGGCATTAAGTGACGCTTAATGCTTAAAGCTGTATCTATAGGCCTGCAATACAGGCCTACAAGATACATGTTATTTCACTTCAAAGTCCGCGTCCACAGTTTTGTCGCCGGGGTTATCCTGCCCGCCGGCGGTTGAGCCTTCTTTCGCCTGCTGCTCGGCCTGGGCCTTCTGGTACATCGCCGTCGACAGTTCGTAGAGCGGCTTGGTGAGCGCCTCGCTCTTGCTGTTGATGAGCGAGATGTCTTCGCCCTTCAGGGCCTCGCGCAACTCGGCGGCGGCCTTCTCCACGGCCTCGATCTGCGCCGGGTCGGCCTTGTCCTTGAACTCCTTCACGGTCTTGTCGGCCTGGTAAAGGAGGCTGTCGGCCTGGTTTTTGGTCTCGATCAGCTCCTTGCGCTTGCGGTCTTCCTCGGCGTATTTCTCGGCATCCTTGACCATGCGCTCGATTTCCTGCTCGCTTAGGCCCGTCGACCCGGTGATCGTAATACTTTGGGCCTTGCCGGTGCCCAGGTCCTTGGCCGACACGTTGACGATGCCGTTCACGTCGATGTCGAACTTGACCTCGATCTGCGGCACGCCGCGCGGCGCGGGCGGGATGTCCCCCAGCACGAAGCGTCCCAGGGTCTTGTTGTGGGCCGCCATCGGGCGCTCGCCCTGCAGGACGTGGATCTCTACGGACGGCTGGTTGTCGGTCGCCGTGGTGAAGATCTGGCTCTTGGACGTCGGAATGGTCGTGTTGCGCTCGATGATCTTGGTGAAGACCCCGCCAAGGGTCTCGATGCCCAGGGAGAGCGGCGTGACGTCGAGCAAGACGATGTCCTTGATCTCGCCCGAGAGGACGGCGCCCTGGATGGCCGCGCCGATGGCCACGCACTCGTCCGGGTTGATACCCTTGTGCGGCTCTTTGCCGAAGAACTTCCGGACGGCCTCCTGCACGGCGGGCATGCGGGTGGCGCCGCCCACCAGCAGGATCTTGTCGATGTCCTCAGGCTTGAGACCGGCGTCGGCCATGGCCTGCCGCGTCGGCCCCATCGTCATCTCGATGAGGTCGGCCGTGAGTTCCTCGAACTTAGCCCGCGTCAAATTCATGTCGAGGTGCTTGGGCCCGTTGGCATCGGCGGTGATAAAGGGCAGGTTGATGTTGGTGGTGACCACCGTCGAAAGCTCGATCTTGGCCTTCTCGGCCGCCTCCTTGATGCGCTGCATTGCCATCTTGTCGTTGCGCAGGTCGATGCCCGTTTCTTTCTTGAACTCACCGGTCAGCCAGTCCATGATCCGCTGGTCGAAGTCGTCGCCGCCCAGGCGGTTATTGCCGCTGGTGGCCTTGACCTCGAAGACGCCGTCGCCGAGTTCCAGGATGGAGACGTCGAACGTGCCGCCGCCGAGGTCGAAGACGAGGATGGTCTGGTCCTCTTCCTTATCGAGACCGTAGGCCAGGGCCGCCGCGGTCGGCTCGTTGATGATGCGCAGGACGTCGAGGCCGGCGATCCTGCCCGCGTCTTTGGTGGCCTGGCGCTGGGCGTCGCTGAAGTAAGCGGGCACGGTGATCACGGCCTTCTCGATCTTCGTCCCCAGGTAGGCCTCGGCGTCCGCCTTCAGCTTGGCGAGGATCATCGCCGAGATTTCCTGAGGGGTGTATTCCTTGCCGTCGATGTTGACCTTGTGATTGGTGCCCATATGCCGTTTGATCGAAGTGATCGTGCGCTCGGGATTGGAGACGGCCTGGCGCTTGGCAACCTGCCCGACTAGGCGCTCCCCGGTCTTGGAAAAACCAACCACGGAAGGAGTCGTCCGCCCTCCCTCGGCATTCGGGATGACCGTAACCTCTCCGCCTTCCATTATCGCCATACAGGAGTTGGTTGTGCCCAGGTCGATACCGATAACCTTTGCGCTCACGGTTGATTACCTCCTCGCAAACTAATTGTTCTTTGATACTTTGACCATCGCCGGGCGGATGACCTTGCCCTTTAACTTGTAGCCTTTCCGCAACTCTGCAACGACGGTGTTTTCCGGTTCCCCGCTCCCGAAGTCCTGTTCCACAGCTTCATGCTCCGCGGGATCGAACTCTTTCCCCAATGAATCTATCGGCTCAAGGCCCATCTGGACCAGGGCGTCCTCTAACTGCCTCTTGATCATTTCTACCCCCTTGCGAAGGCTTTGTACGTCCTCGCCCGGGGCCTCCAACGCCCGGCTGAAGTTGTCGAGGACGGGGAGCAGGCTTTTAACGGTATCCTCAACCGCCTGGCGGAACCATTCCTCCTTCTCCTTCCTGGTCCGCCGCCGGTAGTTGTCGAAGTCCGCCTGGAGCCTGAGCATCCGCTCGTAGTATTCCTCGGCGCGCAGCTTCTCCTCGTTGAGGCGCTCCTCGCATCCGGCTTCTTCGCGTCCGGCTTCTTCCTGTTCCGCTTCCGGCTGCGCCGCTAGAGCCTGTTCCGATTTGTCCAGGGTTTTCTCCCGGTCGTTACGCATCGTTCTTCAACCCCTTACCGTCACTGTTCTCCTCTCGCTTCTTAATGATCGTATCGATGCGGAGGATGGCCTCGGCCACTTCCCCCGCCGCCTTCAGCGCGTAAATCTTCACGTCGGCCGGGTCTACGACGCCGCCGGCCAGCATGTCTGCGACGGCTCCCGTGTCACAGTCGATCGCCAGGGCGCGGTTGCCCGTTTCGGCCTGGGCGGCGACCACGTCGCCGATCTTCTCCAGCGGGTTGAAACCGGCGTTGGCGACGATCTGGGCCATCGGGCGTTTCAGGGCTTCGACCACGCACTCCACCCCATAGGCGGCCATCCCGCGCACGCTGCTCTTGAGGCGCTCGACCTCCCGCGCCGTCCAGAGTTCCAGCGACCCGCCGCCGGGCACGACGCCGCCCCTCACCGCCGCCTGCACCGCTCCGGCGGCGTCCTTGGCGATGCGCTCGCGTTCCCCGACGACCTCCTTGGTGGCCGCACCCACCAGCACGGTGGCCATCGGCTTGCCCTTCCCGCCGCGGATGCAGACCTGAGCGAGCTTTTCGTCGTTGAACACGTGCCGGGCCTTGCCCAGGAACCTCGCCAGTTCCTCGGAAGCCTTCTTCAGCCCCGTGCGCTTGATCATCCGCGCGCCGGTATGCTCGGCCGCCTTGTGCAGTTCTTTGTGCAGGACCCTCTGCACGACCATTATCCCGGCGTCGGTCAGGATTTCTTCCGCCTCGGGCGCGACCGAGCGGTCCACGAGGATCAGGCCGACGCCGAGGTCCACCATCTTCTTCAGGTTATCCCGAAACTGCTGCTGCAGTTCCAGGTAGCGGGCAAACCCGGCCTCGGTGGACAGGGCCTCTTCGTCGACCTCTTCCGGCTCGAGGGCGTCGTCCACGACGAGGACCTTGACGTTTTTCTTTTCCAAAGGCATCTGCCTGTTCAGGCGCTCCTTGCTGATGACCACGCCCAGGAAGACCTCGTTTCTGGCGTTCTCCTGGGCTATCACGGTGTCAGCCAGCTTGAAATGAGGGTCTTTCAGCTTGGCTATGCCGACCAGCCTGGCGGCCTCGACGACAAGGTCGGCGATGTCCTCGTGCTCACGCCCGGCGACGAGGGCCACCTGGCGGATACGCGGGTCGTCGAGGTCAGCCACCGGTTCGGCGGCCTGGCGCATAATTTCCGCCGCCGCCTTCAGCCCCACGCGCATGCCCTCGATCACCTTGGCCACGGGTACGCCTTTCACGACGAGTTCAACGCCGGTCGCCACCAGCTGCCCGGCCATGACCGTGGCCGTCGTCGTCCCGTCCCCCACTTCCTCTTCCTGGGCCCTGGCGATGTTGATCAGCAAACGGGCCGCCGGGTGGTTGGCCTCCATCCGCGTAAGGATGGTCACACCGTCGTTGGTGATCACGACGTCGCCGAATCGGTCGACAAGCATCGTGTCAAGCCCCTTGGGACCGAGCGTCCCCTCCACCGCCGCGGCGATGGCGCGGATGGCGTTGGCGTTGGTCATAAGGGCCCCGAGCCGCTCGTCGACCTCCGAACCCTGGCTGGCTTGCTGCTTAAGCGTCAAACTGAATCCTCCTCTGTTGAGTCGTTACTTTTCGGCGTATATGCCGACTGCTTAGGAGCCTTCATCTATGGGTATTGGGTGTCGGGGTACAGCCTACGATCAGCCACTTAGGTTACTTACTTCGGTAAAGCTTATTTAGCACGGTAGATAGATTTTCGGTCAGGTACTCGATCACCGCCACGACCTTGGCGTAGTCCATCCGCGTCGGGCCGAGCACGGCCAGCGAACCGCTGGGCTGGCCGTCGACCACATAGCGCGATGACACGATGCTGCAGTCCCGGACGTCCTCCCGCTTGATTTCCTCTCCGATGCGCACGCTCAGCTTCCCGCCGCAATCTCCGCCGAGAAGCTCGTAACAGAAATTCTCCTGTTCCAGGAGGCTCATCAGAGTCTTGACCCTCTCCACGTTGCTGAACTCGGGCTGGCTCAACATGTTGACCAGTCCGCCCAAATAGATTCTTTCCTCTTTTTTCTTTTCGCTTTCCTGGAGCAGGTCCAAAACCATGTTGACGAGGCTCTTGTGTTTGATGAGTTCGGCGTACAGCTCGCGCATCAGCGTCTTTTTGATGTCGGTGGTATGGCAGCCCTTGATCTTGGCGTTGAAAACCTCGGATATCGTCTTGAGATCCTCGTCGCCGATGTTCTCGGGAATCGCCAGCGTCCTGTGCCTGACCTTTCCCGGCTCCAGGACCACCAGCAGCATGGCCTTGCCGGGAGCGAGGCGTACCAGCTGGACGTAGCGGATTTCGCCGGCGCCCTCGGGGGCCGACACAACCAGGGACGTGTACGCCGTCAGCTGCGACAGGATGTTCCCGGTAAGCTTGATAACCTGGGTGATCCCGTCCACCTTGGCCTGGTAGCTCGCCCGGATCATGTGCTTCTCCTCGTTCGAAAGGGCAGCGGGCTGCATCAGGTGGTCCACGTAGTACCTGTAACCCTTCTGCGACGGGATGCGGCCCGCGGAAGTATGCGGCTGTTCGAGATAACCCTGCTCTTCGAGGTCGGCCATCTCGTTCCGAATGGTGGCGGGGCTGACCCCCATCTGATACTTCCTGGCAATGGTGCGGGAACCTACGGGTTCTGCCGTGGCGATGTAATCCTGGACGATCGCCGACAGAATCTTTTGTTTCCTCTCATCCATGGCCTTAGCTCCCTTTCTTTATTAGCACTCTCCCTCAGTGAGTGCTAACACTCGTGAATAAGATAGCACCCTTCCCTTTATTTGTCAAGATGAACAAAGGGATGCCTTGCCTCGCTGATCTATAGTATATAAGTATATACAAGGAAAACATAGCCAACCGTAGCCAACCGGTGCCAGGCACTTATGAAACCGGTGCCAGGCACTTAAGTTTTTAAGTTATAGCCAACCGGTGCCAGGCACTTAAGTTTTTAAGCCAACCGGTGCCAGGCACTTAAGTTTTTAAGTTATTGTCTTTTCCACAAGTCGAAAACCGCATTAGCGGTAAGACCGATGTTCTCCCCGATTTCCTTCAGCGTATACTTCTGTTCTAATGCGAACTCGATATAGCGTCTCTTGTAGGGGGTAAGGTGTCTCCTGCGTGAGCCGGCCTTAATTTGTTGATAGTCGTCAGGACTTGCACCGGTATCCATCAGAATAGCGTCCAGCGGCTTCCTTTCCGCTACCTCGCTCCTCGGTCGAACCGTCATTGAGAAGCTCTCCTCCCCTATGACGTCCTGGTCCTCATAATCGGTGTCGTCCTCTTGGGCCATTAGCTCTTGATACTTTTCTAACGCTTTCAATCGATCATCCGCCAGGCAATCCAGGACCATATCAATGTCGACCGGCCAACCCTGTTGCCGGCGATAATAGTTGTCACTGCTGTACGCGTAGTCGGTTGTGGTATCCGATACCCCCGCCGCCACGGGATTACGGTGAATGTACCTGAGTACGGCGAGGAGGTAGCGTTCGTCCTGGATCAGGATCGCCTTGTACCGTCCCTGAAAAACATGTCCCGACCGCTGGTACTTCAAGTTGAAGTGCCGGGCGAAGTTGCCGTTGATCCTGTGCATGATCTTGCTTAAGGGTTTACGCTCTGTCTTTAACAGAAGATGATAGTGATTGCCCATCACCACGTACCCGAAAAGTCTAAACCCCAGCCCCCTTCTGCACTCGTCGATTTGCTTAAGAAGATATGCTTTATCGCTATCGTCCGCAAAGATGTACTCTTGGTTATTTCCCCTCTGAATAACGTGGTATATGGCCCCCTCGTACTCGATCCTCGGTCTCCTGCCCATAAGCAAACCTCCCACTTAATCGTAGCAGGAGGTTACTTCCAACTCAAGCAAAACTTAATAACTTAAGTACCTGGCACGTAATTGAGCTATGGGCACTGGGTATTGGGATGATGTTATTAGAGGAAAGCCTTAAAGACTTCGTTGGCGATGGGAAAGGCGGCATCGGTGAGCCGGATGCTGTGGTCGTCGACCTCGAGGAGTCCCTGCCGGACAAGGCGGGGAATAACGTCCGCGAAGGCTTCCAGGGGGTCCTGGCCGAAACGCGCGGCAAAGGCGGTGCGGTCCAGGCCTTCAATGAGGCGCAAGCCCAGGAAAGCCGTTTCGGCCATCCGCGCGGCCCGGTCCGGGCATTCTTCTTCGACTACCGGGAGCCGGCCCTGGAACAGGCGGGTGGCATATTGCAGCAGGTCGCGTTCGTTGGTCTGGCGGCGGCCGTCCAGGTGCGAGCAGGCCCCGGGTCCATAGCCCACGTATTCCTCGTTGCGCCAGTAGGCCAGGTTGTGGCGGCAGGCGTAACCGTTGCGGGCGAAGTTGGAGATCTCGTACTGGTGCAAGCCGGCGTCTTTCAGGCGGTCCTGCAGGTAGCGGTACATGGCCGCTTCCAAGTCCTCATCGCCGCTTTTCAGGCGTCCCTCGGCCAGGAGGTCGGCCAGCCTGGTGCCTTCGTGGATCTCCAAGCCGTAGGCGGAAACGTGCTCGGGCGCCATGTTGATGGCGGTTTCGACAGTCTCCCGCCAGTCATCCATGGTCTGTTCCGGAACGCCGTAGATAATGTCGAGGTTCAGGTTGGCAAAGCCCGCATCCCTGACCATCTCTACGGCTTCCACCACGTCTTTGAACTTGTGTGAACGCCCCAACAGTTGCAGTAGCCGGTCCTGGGCGGCCTGCATCCCGAGGCTGATGCGGTTGACGCCGGCCTTGCGGAGTTCGAGGAGCTTAACCTCGTCGAGTGTTCCGGGGTTGGCCTCCACGGTGATTTCAATGTCCGGGGCAAAAGAGTAGTAACGGGAGAACTGCTCGATAATGCCGGCGACGACCTTCCCGGGCAAGGTTGTCGGGGTCCCCCCGCCGAAGAAAATACTGGCGGCCTCGGCCTCGCCCAGGAGGCCGGCCCGCACCTCGATTTCCTTGGGCAGCACCCGCAGGTACAGGTCGGCGTCCACCCGGTCGAAAGGGTAAGAGGTGAAGTCACAGTAATAGCACTTGCGTTTGCAAAAAGGAACGTGAACGTAAACAGCAACCTTTTTCATTTGTCACCTATGCTGAGCACGGCCATAAAGGCTTCCTGGGGGATTTCGACGTTGCCCACCTGTTTCATGCGCTTCTTGCCCTCTTTTTGCTTTTCGAGGAGCTTGCGCTTGCGGGTCACGTCCCCGCCGTAACACTTGGCTAGAACGTTTTTGCGCAGCGCCTTGATGGTTTCGCGGGCGATGATCCGCTGCCCTATCGCCGCCTGCACCGGTATCTCGAACATGTGTCTGGGGATGAGTTCCCGCAGGCGTTCCACGATGGCCTTCGACCGGTAGTAGGCGTTGTCGCGGTGCACGATCAGGGAAAGGGCGTCCAGCGGCTCGCCGGCGACGAGGATATCCACGCGTACCAGGTCGGCGGGACGGAAACCGAGGATTTCGTAATCCAAGGAAGCGTACCCGCGCGTGGAGGACTTCAGGCGGTCGAAAAAGTCGTAGATGATTTCGGCCAGGGGCAGATGGTAGGTCAGCATGACCCTGTCGGCACTCAGATATTCCATGTTGTGGAAAACCCCCCGGCGCTCCTGGCAGAGCTCCATCACCGGGCCCACGTATTCCTTGGGCAGCATGATCGTGGCGACCACAAACGGTTCCTCGGTGGTTTCTATCTCTCCGGCCGGGGGCATGTCCGAGGGGTTCTGGATCTCGATCACCCGGCCGTCGGTGCGGGTCACGCGGTAAACGACGCTCGGCGCGGTGGTAACCAGTTCCAGCCCGTATTCCCTTTCCAGCCGCTCCTGGATGATCTCCATATGCAAGAGCCCCAGGAAGCCGCAGCGGAAACCGAAACCGAGTGCGACCGACGTCTCGGGCTCGTAGAAAAGCGCGGCGTCGTTCAGAGCGAGCTTGTCCAGGGCGTCTCGCAGCCGGTCGAAATCTGCCGTATCGATGGGATACAAACCGCAGAAAACCATCGGCTTGGCCTTGCGGTAGCCCGGCAGGGGTTCGGCGGCGGGGCGGGCGGCTGAGGTGATCGTGTCGCCGACCCGGCAGTCCTTGACGTTCTTGATGCCCGCGGCCACAAAGCCGACTTCCCCGGCCTTCAGGTCCTCCACCACGGCCAGCGCCGGCCGGAAAATACCCACTTCGGAAACCTCGAACTGCTTGCCGGAGGCCATCAGCCGGATGGGCAGGCCTTTCCCGATCCGCCCTTCCATCACCCGGACGTAGGCGATCACGCCCTTGTAGGAGTCGTAATGCGAGTCGAAAACTAGGGCGCGCAGCGGGGCGTCGATGTCCCCCTTGGGAGCGGGGATGTCGCTGACGATGCGCTCGAGAATCTCGTCGACGCCGACCCCCATCTTGGCCGAGGCCAGGATGGCCGAAGAGGCGTCGAGCCCGATGACGTCCTCGATCTCCTTGCGCACCCTGTCGGGGTCGGCTCCGGGCAAGTCGATCTTGTTGATGACCGGGATGATCGTCAGGTCGTGGTCCAGGGCCAGGTAGACGTTGGCCAGGGTCTGGGCCTCAATGCCCTGGCTGGCGTCGACGACAAGCAGGGCCCCTTCACAGGCCGCCAGGCTCCGCGACACCTCGTAGGAAAAGTCGACGTGCCCCGGCGTGTCGATAAGATTCAGCTGGTACTCCCGTCCGTCGCGGGCCCGGTAATGCAGCCGTACGGCCTGCAGCTTGATGGTGATGCCGCGCTCGCGCTCCAGGTCCATCTGGTCGAGGACCTGCTCCTGCATCTCCCGGGAAGAAATAGAGCCTGTATACTCCAGGAGACGGTCGGCCAGCGTCGATTTGCCGTGGTCGATATGGGCGATGATGCAGAAATTGCGGATTTGGTCCTGCTCCCGTGTCACAGACAAAACACCCCATATAAATATCAACATCTTAGTTTATCCGTAACGGGCAGGGCCGGTCAAGCCATATGAGCGTTGAGCATTGGGCTATGGGATATCTGCCTTTTATTGGAAGACGCTTCCCATATGGGGAAACGAGGCGGGGTCAGACTTATGAATCTTATTAATCTGCCTTTTTTTGGGAAACGCTTTAACGCGAACCCTTGGAGTATACTGCCTTAATTGGATGATAAAGGAAGATGTATAGCAACCATGCGTTTGTTCCTGCGATGCGGTTCGTAATCTCTCTGATTATATCGTTACCTCTGAGTCGCCATTCGGTGATCACGGGGACGGCGGGGTCGCGGTCCAGCTCCGACCATGCCGGTTTAAATTCCTTGGGGATTGCGAGAACGAACCCCTCGTTGAGAACCTCGATCCTTACCCTGTCCCCGCCCAGGCGCTCGAAAGCCGCCGCGCGCACGGCGGTATCGTCGCCGAGGGCCCGGTCGAGGTGATCGACACAGGTCGCCGTCCCCCAGGCCAGTCCAACGATTAAGAACAGTATAACGAGCATCATTCCGCGCATTCTTTTTTCGACCCTCGCTCTGGGGTCAAACTTATTAATCTTATAGATATACCTTTTATGGAAACATTTGGCGAAATGCTAGATTATATTGATGGATAATTAAGGTAAATATATAACAA
Organism: Desulfosceptrum tomskiensis; assembly: GCF_049818055.1. GTDB lineage: Bacteria > Bacillota > Desulfotomaculia > Desulfotomaculales > JASEER01 > JBFLVT01. Next base: position 2,475,260 of record NZ_CP187479.1, on the reverse strand, counting down.
TCATAAGTCTGACCCCGGTTATAGTATCGCTCCTAGTTCTCCATTTCAGACAGGACGGCGGCAAGGACGCGCGCAAAAAGCTCGGCGGCGTACTCCGCTTCCGCCCGGTGGTTGCTCACGCCCCCTATCTCGACCAGGATGGCGTGCGGGTGGAGGAACTGGTTGTAGCGCCCCTCCTTGGCCCTGACGCCGTATACCAGTCCGGGATACAGTTCCTCGGCCTTTTCGGCGACTTCCTGGGCAAAAGCGTAGTTCTCGCGCCAGTTCGGGAAGGGCTGGCGGGCGTCCGAGCCCACCACCAGCAGGATGGTCGCCGCGCTGCGGCCATTGATGGAGACGACGCTGTACTTCCGGTCGCGCTTGCTGTCACGGTGCACGTCCAGCAAAACGTCGATTTCGGGGTGTTCGTCGAGCATCTCCCTGGCCGTTTCCAGCGATTTCAGGTAGGACTGCGGGTAGGAGGCGTCGTGGACTTTGGCCGAGCGCACGGTATGAATCCCTTGCTGCCGCAGGCATTCTTCGAGGCGGGCGGCCACGTCGACGACCCCGCCCGGCCTGCCGTCCAGGCGTTCCACGCCGTCATCGAGAGGAAAGGTTTCGCCGGTATGGGTATTGTAAATGCCCACCGTCCGCTGGGCGCCGGTCCCGTATGCCTGCTCCGGACCCGCTGCATCGCCGTCTTCCGGCAGATCCACGTAGACGACCTTATCCTCGTCGGTATCCAAAGGCAGCTGGCTGAGGACGATCCCCTGGGGACCCGAAAAATCCACGCCGCAGACCACGCTCAAGGCTATGCGCGCCGTGTCGAGGGGATCGGGGATGTCAGGCCCCCACGCGGGCATGGCCATATCGATGATCAGCTTGGGGTTTTTCACCGTCCAGGCGAGGGCTTTGCCTGTACCCGCCCTGGCCAAACCGGGGAGAAAGATCCAGGCTAAAAGCGCCAGGGCCAACATGAGGGAGACATTGCGGCAGAAACGGTGCAAACGCAAAAAAAAGACCCCCCTCCTATCAAATATTTACGCCTTGGAGGGGGGCCATATGCTCTACCGCAGCATGGTGGGGACGAAAGCATCAATAAGGCCGATAACAAACGCAGCGATCAGCGCCCCGATGATGCTGACGGAGAGCAGGCCGGGAATGATGAACTGCGCCAGGTAAATAACCACGGCGGCCACGATGAAGCCTACCAGGCCGCGGCTCTGCGGGGTAACACGGTCACCCAGGAGAAGCTCGGCCAGGTAACCGAGGATCGCGATAACGGCCGCAGCGATCAAGGCTCCGACAAAACCGCCCTTGACCACGAAGCCGGGGGACACCCAGCTCACGATCATCAGCACCAGCGCAGAAACAACGAACCTGATGATGGCTCCCAGCCAATTCTGGCGGATGTTTTGTTCAGCCATCCGTTGCACCTCCTTTCAGACAAATCTGGTTAATAGCATTTGCAAAAAGAAGGAAAACTATACAAAACAGTCATCAGTCGTCGGTCGTCGGCTGTCAGACTACGAACAAATTCGCTGCATTGGGACTTCAATCTTCATCCCAGTGCTCAGTGCGCAATAGCCGGCTGCGCCGGCTATTGCATTTTGGTACCTTGCGTGTTAAAATCGCCGTTGGGAGGTGAGAACGTGGCCAAGAACCGCTCGGCGATGAAGAGAGCCAGGAAAATCGAAAGACGTACGCTTCGCAACAAAATGTTGAGGTCAAGCCTGCGCACCTCCATCAAGAAGTTTGAGCAGTCCTTAACCGCAGGTGCCGAGGACGCCCAGGAAAAGCTCAAGAAAGCCCTGGTGGCTATCGATAAAGCGGTGACCAAGGGGATCCTGCACAAGAACACGGCGGCGCGCAAGAAGTCCCGCCTGACAAAAAAGCTCAACGCAACGTCCTAGTTTTAGATGTTAGACTTAAGACGTAGGATGTAGGACGTAAGAGGAGAAACCAAAGGTTGGTGGCCTAGAATCCGAAGGAATTCGCTCCGCGAATTCCTTTTAATTTTGGGAGCATTGAGCCTTGGGCATTGGGGATGGCCGTAAACGGCCTGAAGTTGGATGTTCGATATCGGATGCTTGAAGTACCGCGGACGACCGTCCTGGTTACCTGTACGACGTACGACTAACGACGTATAGCGTGGAACCTACGTCCTATGTCCTACGACTTATGTCCAATATGAGGTCGGTGAGCGCCGGGAGAAAGTCCCGCCGTCCCTTCTTCACGTCCGCGTCGATCCGCAAGACCCCCTCAAGGGCATCCATAACCGGCTGCACCCCCAGCAGTTTCCGCTGACGGAGCATCTTCTGCACCGCGAAAGGCGGGATACGCAGCCGTGAGGCTATCGCGGCCGGGGCCAGGCCGTCGCGTGCCAGTTCGTCGACGGCCAGGATCATCCGCAGCTGGCGGGCCAGCAAGGCCAAAACGGCAAAAGGCGATTCACGGGCCTGGAGCAGCGTGCGGATACCCTGCACCGCCTTGCCCGCCTTCTTTTCGGCGATAGCGTCGACAACGGCGAAGACCGTCTCCTCGGCCGAGGGAGGCACCAGGTTCCGCACGTCATCCTCGGTGATCGAATTCCGTTCCCCGACGTAGCAAAACAGCTTGGCGCACTCCTGTTCGAGGCCTGCCAGGCCCGCCGCGGAGGCGGACGCGGTCAGGAGCCGTACGGCCGCGCCGGTAAACTCCTTGCCGGCTTCCCTGGCCCTCTTTACGAGCCAGCGCTGGACATCATCGAGGCTCAAGGGGGCAAAATCGATAACCCGGGCATGCTGAACGAGGGCTTTGGCCAGTTTCTTCCGCTTGTCAAGCTGTCCGGGCCTGACCAGTACCAGGCACGTCGTGGGGTACGGGTTCCCAACGTAACGCGCGAGGGCATTGACGCCCGCCGCGTCTTCCCCCCGCCTGCCGCCCGTCCCCTCGCCTATCGAGGGGGCGTTTTTGACCACGACCAGCCTCCACCGGCTGAACACCGGCGGGGTCTCCGCCGCCGCGACGACGGCCGTCAGGTCGGCGGTATCACCGTCGAAGGAGTCGTAGTTGAACGAGGCCGTGGCCGGTTCGAGCAGCGCAGCGTAAAGCAGCTCGACGGCCTTCTGCTGCAGGTAGGCTTCCTCGCCGTGAAACACGTAGACAGAGGCGATTTCCCCGGACTTGATTTCGGCATCGAGATTTAAATAGTACCTCATTCGCGCTCCAGTTTGGCCATGATCGCCTCAACCTTGCCCGCCATGGTCAAGGCCTTGTCCCGGCGGTCGTCGATCTTGAGCGTCGTGACCACGCGCTGGACGCCGCCGGCAAACGGAGCCTCGTGCATCCGCCTGACGACGCGCAGGATATCGTCCAGGGGACCTTCAACGACCGTACCCATCGGCGTCACGCGATAGTCCAGGCCGCTCTGGTCAAGCACGCGAACGCAGTCGGCGACATAGGCGCTGACGCTGGCCGTCGGGGTGCCAACGGGCAGCACGGAGATTTCGGCAACCGCCATCATCCATCCCCCCGATAAAGAAGTTAGAGGCCGGACGTCCGCAGTCGGACTCGATGAAATGCGCTGGAGCGAATTTCTATCTTGGAACGGCCCATTATTGGGGTAATCTTATCACGAGGCTGCTTGCGTCCTCAACACGGCTTCAGTCTCAGGTTTGAAAGCAAAGGCGGCTTGTCTCGCGTGACGCGATTATTTAGTATTAATATGAAAAACCTGTTAGGACTTCTTGGCATAATAAAACGCACATAACCAAACCGCCGGATTTCCTCCAGGCTGACGCGGAGAAAGGGTGAATGGCATTGCTGAGAGAGGTTGATAAGGGCCGGACCTTCGTCGGGCGCCTGCAAAAAGGAGACGATCTGCTTATAGCCTTGGGAGAGATCTGCTCCAAAGAAAAGATCGTCCTAGGTGAAGTCCGTGCCATCGGCGCGTTGTCCAGGGCGCGGATCAGTTACTATAACCAGAAACAGCGTTCCTATGAAACCATAGAGTTCCCCGAAGCCACCGAGCTGGTTGCCCTGGTGGGCAACATCTCGCTGAAAGACGGGGCGCCCTTCGTTCACGCCCACGTGACTCTTGCCGACGAGGAAGGACGGGCCTTCGGAGGGCACCTGGTGAACGGCTGCGAGGTGTTCGCCTGCGAGTTCGTCATCCAGGAGCTTGTCTCGGCCATGACCTTCGAACGCGGCATGGACGAGGATACCTGGCTGGCCCTCTGGCGAAGGGAGTAATCGCTTGGCTTTGTCAAAGCGGCGGGCATCGAGAGGTGAGAAGTCAGAGGTGATACGGGGCGGCCGGTCTTAACCCGTACCCGGCGGCCGTCACTCTCGATGATTACGGCGCCGTCCCTGTCAGTGCGTAAGACCCTGATTCCCCGCTTCTCAAGCAATTCCAGAGTATCCTTTCTGGGCAGCCCAAAGCGGTTCTCCCGACCTACGGAGATAACAGCCACCTTTGGTTGAACCCTGTCCAGGAAGTCAGGACGGCAGGTACTTCCATGATGGGGCATCTTCAAGATATCGGCCTTTAGGGGAAAACCACCCTGCAGAAGGCGTTCCTGTCCCTCGGACTCCAGGTCCCCCGTTAGCAGGAAGACAACACTGCCGTATGCCACCCTTAACACCGCCGAGTTGTTGTTCTCGTCCGCCCCGGTTCCCCGCAGCGGTTGTTGCGGGGGACCCAGGAAGGCGATGCCCAGAGCGGGGTCGACGGCCGTCCGGTCTCCTGCTTCAACCGGGTAAAGGTCTATGCCCTGACCCCTGATCCAGGTCAGCAGGGGAAAACCTTCACCGTCACGGTCAAGAGCCGGTGCAGGTACGGCTAAAGCGTTCACCTTCAGCCCGCTGACCAGAGCCCGCGCCCCGCCGGCGTGGTCCTCGTGCAGGTGAGTAATAACCAGCAGGTCGATCCGGTTGATACCCAGTTTCTTAAGGTAAGGAAGAACCACCTTGTCTCCCGCCCCTGAACCTGATTCAAACTCGCCCGGCCATCCCCCGCTGTCAATTAACAGGTTCTTCCCTCCGGGGGTGCGCAGGAGAATACTGTCCCCCTGCCCCACATCGATGAAGTGGACTTCCAGGGTACGGTCGACCGGGAAAAACCAGACCGTTGCGGTAAGTACCAGTAACACTACCACAAACTTTCTCCCGCCGGCAAACAGTGCCCCGAACCTTGCCCGCCACTCCCGATCCGCAGCCGCCCGGACAGCGGCCCACAAGACGGCAAACCAGATCCCGATCACCCACGGCGCCGGAGAAGCAACAACAGGAGCGGCACCGGGAAGGAGAGCAATCCACCGGACCGCCCCTGTAAAGAGGTCCACCAGCAGCCCTGTAAAAGGTCCGACAAGCCATGCCAGCCAAGGGACCACCGCACCAACCAGCCCCGCAATCATGCCCAGAACGAAAATCAGGCCGACAAGGGGAACAACCACCCAGTTAGCCAGCAGGCTGTAAGTCGAATAAAGGTTGTAGTAGTAGGCGATCAGGGGCCAGGTCGCCAACTGTGCAGCCACGGGTACAGCTATGAACCAGCCCCAAGCCGTTCTCCAGGGGACACCTATCCTCCCGGCCAGGTGTTCGCAACCCCTTACAAGTTCCGGGCCGATGAACAGAATCCCCCAGGTGGCGGCAAACGAAAGCTGGAACCCGGCGCTATAGAGCGCAAAGGGGTTAAGGATCAGGATCAGCAGCGCGGCCACGGCCATTGCCGTGGGCCAGTCCCGAGCCCGACCAAGCTGCTGGGCTCCCAACAGCATCATCCACATCACCGAAGCCCTCAAGACCGGCGGCTGTAGCCCGACAATCAAGGCATAAACAGAAAGCACCGCTGCTGCACCGACCATTGTTGACAATGGTCCCGCACGTAACTGCCGCGCCGCAAACAGCACTATTCCGACCAGGAAACCTACGTGCAGACCGCTGACACTTAGGACGTGGGCCACCCCGGTGGCTGCGAACACGGCAGAGAGGTTTTGCGGGATGGTACTGCGTTCTCCCAGGGTAATCCCCGCGACCACCACCGCCTGATCTTCATTCAACGCTTTGTATAACCCGCCAACGAGCTTCTCTTTTAGGCCCAAGGCGAGGGCCCGGATCCTCCCGTCCGTACTGTCCAATCTCACTGCCTGACCGTCCCCGCGCACCCGGAGCAGCATGCCCACGCCTTGTCGCTCCAGGTATGTCCGGTAGTCAAAGGCTCCGGGGTTGCCCGCGCTTTCCGGCAGGACCAGTTTTCCCTTAACCCGAATCAGGTCGCCGTAACGGAAAGAGTAATCGGGCAACACAACGACAACTCTGCCGGATGCCGGTCCCTGTCTTGGCCCGATGGCCAGGCGCTTTACTTCGAGAATGTACATTATTCCGTTTCGCCGGTAATCAGGCTCCTCCGCCACCACTCCTTCCACGGTTACGAAGTGACCGTCCAAAGCTCGCAATGGTCCTTCTACTGTACTTCTGGCTTGCAGCGCCGCCCCGCTGCCGGACAGGAGGAAAACAAGGAAAAAGAGCCCGCAACTGATCGCAAAGGCTCTTTTATGGGTGATGACGGCGGCAACAAGGCAGGCAGCGGCGAGACCGAGGATCACTATAACGGGCAGAGTGATGAACCCCGACAGCAGGATGCCGGCTCCGAAGGCCACAACAGCATGGACAAGGGGGCGCGCTACAGGTGCTTGCATTTCAGCGGACTGTGATCAGCGGTCGCAATTCCGCCATTTTGCTCTCGCCTATTCCGGGAACGTTTTGCAGGTCGTCAACTGACAGGAAAACACCGTGTTCCTGGCGGTACTGGATAATCCGTTGGGCAAGGGTGGGACCGATACCAGGCAGCCCGTCAAGAACCGCCGCATCGGCGGTGTTAATATTGACCAGGGCAGGCTGAGGCCCCGTTCCGCCGGGAACCCCTGACGCAGGTGGATCAGGCCGGACCTCGGGGACGAGGATTTTCTGGCCGTCCTCCAAAAGGGCGGCAAGATTGAGCGCGTCGATATCCGCCGCGGCCTGCGGTTTTGCTTTCAGGACAGCGTCGTTGACCCGGGCTCCCTGTTCGAACTCGTAGACCCCGGGTTGCTGCACCGCCCCGGTAACATGCACAAGAATCTTGACCGGAGGCGCGTCACCATCAATCACAGCCGCTCCTGGATGAGCGGCACCCCTTACGGCCGCATACTTATACCCGATCCCGAAGATGATCACCACCGCCAGAACGGCCAGAGCTAAGTATTCTTTGCGCATACTGCTCAGCTCCACTCCGACTCCAAGTTTTGCCATATTTCACCGTGGATCTACAAATTCCTGCCGCCATCATCCCTTTCTTGAACCCAGAGTGTGCCGTCCGTATTGACCATAGCCAGAAACACCTGTTCGGGGCGCATACCCTTTGCTGCCAACAGTTCTTTGAGTTGTGATGCAGAAACTCCGGCCCTCGCCAGGTTGTCATCGTACACCGTTCCATCAGAGATGAGCACATAAGGATAGCGCGTTGGACGGTCCCCCTCCCGGGGGATGACACTAAGCTGCCCCGAGTTCTCCAGGACGGCAAAGGCCACCCTCCGCAAATCGGGATGGCCTTCCTGCCTCAACTGTTCCAGGATTTCGTCGAGGTTATAACGCGCCGAACGCATTTCCCGGATGTCGAAACGTCCGTCCTTAATCACAACCTGGGGAACACCGCTCAAGAGCCGCCGCAAGGTCTCCCAGCGCAAGGCCGCGGAAGCGAAAAAGATTTCGAGAATAACCAGGACACTGACCGGAAGCAGCCCATGCCACAGTGGAATGTCAGGATTCTCAAGGGGCATCGCCGCCAGCTCGGCGATGATGATGGCCACTACAAAATCAAACGGGGAAAGGTGCCCGATCTCCCGCTTGCCCATCAAACGTAAGAGAAACAGGACAACAATGTAAGTGAATACCGTCCGGAGGATGACGCTCAGTATGGTCAACGAGTACACCCCGATGGCGGCTTTGGGCTTTGCTTAGTTTATCTTGCCTCCTGCGCGGCCGGATAAGTAGATTCTGCTGAAAAAGTAACCTTACGAGCGGTGTGCTGTACCGGGGCATTATCTTTGGTCACTGTGTCCGCGCCAAGGAATGAACTCGCTCGCCTCGGGCGGCGCCGAAACTCGCCCGCTTTCGCGGGCGAAAAACACGTCGCCGCTATTCTTCGGCTCGCTGCGTTCTTTGAACCGGCTCCCAATGAGACCTCCGATAATGCCCCGGCGCCCGCCAAGTGGAATTCTTCAGCGGAATCTGAGCGACAAAAACGGCCCAGCCTTGTAGACTGAACCGTTCCTTGCCGCTTGGGCAAAAGCCGAAGAGTATAGTCTTGCGCATTGGCCCGTTGGTTTGAGAGGGAAGGAGACTACCGGCTGCCGGGCCGCTATGCGGACGCTAGGCCCTCGCCCAGGTAGGCGTTCCTCACGCTCTCGTCGGCCTGCAGTTCCTTGGCCGGGCCGGAGAGCACGACGCGTCCCGTCTCCAGCACGTAGGCCCGGTGAGCGATCTCCAGGGCCATGTAGGCGTTCTGCTCGACCAGGAGAACGGTCGTTCCCTGCCGGTTGATGTGCGTGATGATCTCGAAGATTTCCTCCACGAGGATCGGGGAAAGGCCCATCGACGGCTCGTCAAGGAGCAGGAGCTTGGGCTTGGACATCAGGCCCCTGCCGATGGCCAGCATCTGCTGCTCGCCGCCCGACAGCGTACCCCCCAGCTGCCTGGCCCGCTCCTTAAGCCTCGGGAAACGGGAGAACACCTCTTCAAGGGAGGCCTCGATCTCGCCCTTATCCTTCCGGGTATAAGCGCCCATCATAAGGTTCTCGTAAACCGTGAGCGAACCGATGATCTTGCGGCCCTCAGGTACGTGGCTGATGCCCATGGCCACTATTTTGTGCGGCTTCTCATTGGTGATCGGCTTGTCCTCGAAAACAATCTCCCCGCTGCGCGCCCGGTTCAGCGCGGAGATCGTGCGCAGGGTCGTGGTCTTGCCGGCCCCGTTGGCGCCGATCAGGGTGACGATCTCCCCCTGGTCGACCTCGAACGAGATGCCGTGCAGGGCCTGGATGTTGCCGTAGAATACGTTGAGGTCTTTGACAACAAGCATTACGCCGCCGCCCCCTTACCCAGATAGGCCTTCAGCACCTTGGGATCCTTGCGGACTTCGTGCGGCAGGCCCTCGGCGATGATCACGCCGAAGTCCATCACCACGACGCGCTCGCACAGGTTCATGACCAGTCCCATCTGGTGTTCGATAACCAGCACGGTAAGGTCGAACTTTTCCTTGACAAAACGGATCAGCTCGACCAGTTGGAGAACCTCCGACGGGTTCATCCCTGCGGCCGGCTCGTCGAGCAGGAGCAGTTGCGGCTCCAAAGCGACAGCCCGGGCGATTTCCAGGCGCCGCTGCGCGCCGTACGGCAGGCTCTTGGCCTTCAGATGGGCGCGGTCATCCAGGCCCAACGTCTCAAGCAGATCGAAGGCCTGCTCGGTAACGCGCTCCTCCTCGGCCCGGAAGCGGGGGGTCCGGAAGACGGCGTCGATCAGGTTGTACTTGACACGAGGGTGAAAGGCGGCGCGAACGTTATCCAGCACCGTGTTCTCCGGGAAAAGCCGGATGTTCTGGAACGTGCGCGCGATCCCCATTTGCGCCACCTGGTAGGGCTGAAGCCCGACGATTGGCTGCCCGTTAAGGGTCATCGTGCCGCCCGTCGGCGGGAAATACCCGGTGATCAGGTTGAAAACCGTGGTCTTACCGGCGCCGTTGGGACCGATCAGGCCGACGATCTCCCCCCGCTCAATGGACATGGTAAAATCGCTGACGGCCTTAAGCCCCCCAAAGTTGATGGATAGGTCCTTAACCTCGAGCAGCGACACGGTTAACCCCCTTCCTGCTGATCTGCGGCTTCAGGAAACCGTACTCGATGCCGCCGAAAATACCCTGCCGGCGGACAAGAATGGTGACAATCAGAATAAGAGCGTACAGGACACCGCGAAAGTCCAGGAACTGCTCTCCAAGGACGATACGCAGGACCTCCAGCAAGAAGACCCAGCCTACCGCCGTGATGATGGTCCCTGTCAGGCTGCCCAGCCCCCCGAGAACCACGATAAGCAGGTAGTTGATTGACCAGAGAAAGTCAAAGCTCGTCGGGTGCAGGAACGGATAGCGGAAAGCGTAAAGCGCCCCGCCCAGCCCGGCGAGGGTGCAGCCCAGGACAAAGGCGACCATCTTGTATTTGAAAGGGTTAATGCCGACTACGTTGGCGGCCACCTCATCTTCACGTATTGAAGTAACCGCACGCCCGTAGCTGGAGTGGACGAAGTTGCGGCACAATATGATGGTCAGGATGAAAATAATAAAAATGATGTCAAACGTCGCGAACTGCGGAATGCCGAACATCCCCCGGGCGCCGTTCAGCATCGGGATGATCCTGTCAGAGTTGTTGAAGCCGACTGTAACGATGATGCCGAAGCCGAGCGTAGCGATACCCAGGTAGTCTGATTTCAGGCGCAGTACCGGAAGGCCGATAAGGTAGGCGATAAACCCGGCCACGAACGCGCCGAACACCAAGGCCACGAACATTATCGGCAAGCCCGCGTCGGCGTACGTCTTGCCGACCAGTCCCGCCGCATAGGCCCCAAGTCCGGCAAAGGCGGCATGGCCGATGGAGAACTGTCCGGTGAAGCCGTAGATGATACTTAAGCCCAGGGAAATGATCGCCACAATCAGGCCGTTATCTAGAATGCGGGCCCAGTATGGGTTAAGATACCCGGTGATCAGGGCCGCCTTCACCATGAGGTAAACAAGGACCGCCCCGCCCAGGAACAACAAGGCTTGTCTTCTGCTTTCCGCCACGTGGACCAACCCTTTCTATACCTTCTCCGGCACGTTCTTGCCGAGGATGCCGGACGGTCTAATCAACAGGACAAGGATCAAGATGGCAAAAGCGATGGCATCGCGCAACTGCGAGGAAATGTACGCCGCGGTCATGGTCTCGACCTGGCCCATAATCAAGGCCCCCAGCATGGCGCCCGGAATCAGTCCGATGCCGCCGAGAACTGCAGCCGTGAAGGCCTTCAAGCCGGGCATAATCCCCATAAAGGGCCAGATCTGCGGGTAGGCGATGGCGTAGAGGACCCCGCCGACGGCGGCCAGCATCGAGCCGATCGCGAAAGTGATGGAGATCGTCTTGTCCACATCCACGCCCATCAGGCGGGCGGCATCGTGATCGAAAGAGACCGTCCGCATCGCCGAACCGATCCTGGTCCGGTAGACGATGTACTGCAGGAGAACAAGCATGAGAATGACGGTCACGAAAATAATCAATTGAATATTGGTAATGGTTAGGCCGCCGAGATGCCAGGCGATATCCTTAAAAGGTCTCTGCACGACCTGGTAGTTCGGCCCGAAAACAAACTTGAGGCTACAGAAGTATTCCAGGAAGAACGACACGCCGATAGCGCTGATCAGTGCCGCGATTCTGGGCGCGTAACGCAGCGGGCGGTAGGCGATGCGTTCAATGGACATGCCGAGGATGGCGCAAACCGCCATCGCCACCATAATGGCCACCGGCCAGGGGAGGCCCCAGTGGCTGAACCCGAGAAAGCCGATGAACGCGCCCACCATAAACACGTCGCCGTGGGCGAAGTTGATGAGCTTGACGATGCCGTAAACCATGGTGTACCCCAATGCGATCAGGGCGTACACCATACCAAGCTGCAAGCCGTTGATGACTTGTTGCAGAAAAGCTTCCAAAACCAAATCCCCTCCCCAATAACCCGCTAGGATACTATCATAAAATACAAAAATCTTCAACAATGAAGTCAGATGCCGGAAGTCAGAGGTTGGAGACTCCGACCTCCGGTCTCTAACCTCTCTTGCTGCCGGCCTTTATAGTCGCACCGGTTGTAGACAAAGTTATCGGGGAAAGGGCTAAAGCCCTTTCCCCGATGCATCATCGTTTGGATTTAAGGATTGACGCTCTTTACGAAGACCTGCTTGCCGTCCTTGATCTGCAGGATGGCAGCGGACTTCACGGGGTTGTTGTTCTCGTCGTAAGTAATGCTGCCGCTGACGGTCTGGAAGTTCTGCAGGGCCTTGATGGCGTCCTTGATCTTCGCGGGATCGCTGGAGTTGGCATCTTCGATGCCCTTCAGCAGGATGAGGGTGGCGTCGTAGGCCAGGGTGGCCAGAGCATCCGGCTTGGCGCCGTATTTGGCCTCGTACTTCTTAACCCACTCCTGGACCTCGGGACGCGGGTCTTCCGGGGAGTAGTGGTTGGTGAAGTAACCGCCCTCCATCGCCGCAAAGTCGAGTTCCGAGGAGTCCCAACCGTCGCCGCCGAGGAAGACGGCCTTGATGCCCTTTTCACGGGCCTGCTTGCCGATCAGGCTGACCTTCTGGTAGTAGTCGGGCAGGTAGAGGACGTCGATGTCGAGCTTGGCGATGTTGGTAAGCACGGCCGAGAAGTCGGTGTCCTTGTCGGTGTAAGCTTCGGTGGCGAGGACCTGGCCTCCGCCCTTGGTGAAGGCTTCGGTGAAGAAGTCCTTCAGCCCGATGGTGTAGTCATTGCCCTGGTCGAAGAGGATGGCCGCTTTCTTCGCCTTGAGCTCGTCGAGGGCGAACTTCGCCGCGACGGTGCCCTGGAACGGGTCGATGAAGCAGGCGCGGAAAGCATACTCCTTCAGCTTGCCGTCGGCAACGGTGACAGCCGGGTTGGTCGCCGTCGGGGTTACCATCACAACGCCGTTGCCATTGGCAACTTCGGAAATGGGAATGGTGCACTTGGAGGTAACCGAGCCAATGATGGCCTGAACCTTGTCCTGGGTGATCAGCTTGGTGGCCACGTTGACGGCCTCGGTGGCGTCGTTGCGGTCGTCGGCGGTAACGGTCTTGATGGTGAAGTCGCCGACCTTGTAGTTTCTCTCTTCCAGTGCCAGCAGGAACGCGTTCTTGGTGGATTCGCCGAAGGTCTTAACGTCGCCGGTCAGGGGGCCGATGAAACCGATGGTGATAACCTTCTCGCCTTCAGCAGCCTTTTGGTCGCCGGCTTTGTCACCGCCGCCGCAACCGGCCGCTACCAGGGCTACCGACAGCAACAACACCGTCAGCAGCACCATCCACTTGGATAGCTTCACTAACAGTCCCTCCCATAACATGAATTTAATATCATTGACAGAAGCAGTCCGTTACCGGTAACGGTAAACACCACCTCCCGCCAAGAACATCCAAAAAACCATCGCTTGCAGGATGTAAGGTCCGGCAGCTGATCGGTAAGTATTCTGTGATAACTACCGTCTCTCCTGCAACAACCCGCCCCGCCGCGCGGGGAAATTTTCTTGCCGGCCGTAATCGCAACAGCAGATGCTTATTTGACATTTTGTACGACAATTCCTTCTACCGAATAGAACAAAACAAGCTGGCAGATGTTTTTAGCGTTCGGCCGGGGACGAAGCGATATTCGGCTTCACCCTTCTCACGCCGCCCATCGGCCTGTCGACGTCCCCCGTATACCTGGGAATCACGTGAAAATGCAAATGCCAGATGGTCTGTCCCGCGCAAGCCCCGTGGTTGACGCCGATATTGTAGCCGTCCGGCCTGAACTTCTCGTCGAGCAGTTTGCGCACGTCCTTGATCAGGCTGTAGCAGGCCACGATCTCCTCGTCAGTGGCGTCAAAGAACCCCGGAAAGTGGCGTTTGGGAATCACCAACACGTGACCCGGGTTAACGGGGTACTTATCATAGACGGCATAGGCCAGGGCGTTTTCGCAAACAAAGTTGTCGCGCGGCATGGAGCAGAAAAGGCATTCCGGCACGGCTGGATCCCCCCTTCGTCTATAAATTTCGTTATCAGCATAAAACGTTATGCTTTACCCATGCAATACCTGGCGCCTTGGAGCGTTGGGGAATTCGGGCAGCGGAATACTTTTGAGTCCGATGTCCGACATCCGAACATCCGGCCTTCTTCTTGATGGTTTTGTTTATGCTTTTTTGTCATAATTTAAGGGAAAGTCCTAATGCGGGCTGTGCCCGCGCACTGGGCGCTCGGCTGCCGGCACTGAGATGTATCTCGGGGCTTGGGGACGGCCCGTCAGGTTCACCCTTATCCGAATGCCGAATGCTGAATGCCGACTGCTATATTTTTAAGGAGGAGTCATGGCGAAAAAACAAAAAAAGGTACCGGTCGTCCTTTTCCTGTCCCTGGCCTTAAACCTCGCGCTCGGGGCCTACGTCCTGTTCGGGTCCGGCGCCCCGGCGGGGGACCGGCCCGTTTCAGGCGGGGAAACCCGGCGGCTGACGGACGAAATCGCCGCTCTGAAGCAAGAGATAACCCAGCTCCGGGCGGAGAACGAGAAACTGCGGAAAAACGCCGGGCAGGCGCCCCAAACCGTGACCCCGGACAGCCAGGACCAGACGGTTTACTCCTGGTATTTCCGCCGCAACAGCGAGCACAAGCCGCCGACGACGGACGCCGCCTTCGTGCGCATGTTCAACAACGGCAAGGGCCTCTACCTGGGCGATACCGCGTCCAGGAAGATTTACCTGACCTTCGACGAGGGCTACGAAAACGGCTACACCAGCCACATCCTTGACGTCCTCCGGGACAACGAGGTACCGGCCGCTTTCTTTGTCACGGGTCCATACGTGAGGAGCCAGCCTGAACTCGTCAAGCGCATGGCCGTGGAAGGGCACGTCATCGGCAACCACACCCAAAACCATCCTTCGATGCCCAAGGTCAGCAACACCGTGCTGCGGGACGAGATCTTAAGCGTCCACGAGCAGGTCAGGAGCCTGACCGGCCGGGAAATGCGTTTCCTGAGGCCCCCGATGGGCGAGTTCAACCAGCGAACCATCGACCTAACGGCCCAACTGGGCTACAAGACGGTGTTCTGGAGCATGGCCTACAAGGACTGGGATGTGCAGAACCAGCCCGGGCGCGAGGCCGCCGTCAAACACGTCCTGGACAACGTCCACCCGGGAGCGGTCATCCTCCTTCACGCCGTCTCCCAATCCAACGCCGAAGCCCTGGACACGATCATTAAGCAATTGAAAGCGCAGGGCTACGTCTTCGGTTCACTGGAAGAATTGCGGTAGGGTTATCGAAAATGTAGTTGCTTTTTTCACAAAGGTGGAGTATAGCTTGTATTGAGCGCTGAGCACTGAGCATTGAGGGGATTTATTGTGCGCATCACTATTATCGGTGCCGGGAAAGTGGGCAGCGAGATCGCGCGTCGCCTGGCGGAGGACAACCACGACATCGTCGTCATCGACCGGGACGAGGCCAAGCTCACCAAAATCGAGCAGCAGATGGACGTCATGGTGGTGAAGGGGAACGCCTCCAGCGCCTCCGTCCTCAAGCTGCCCGAAGTTTTGCAGAGCGACCTGGTGGCCGCCGTGACCAACTCCGACGAGGTGAACATGATCGCCTGCATGATGGCGAAGAAACTGGGCGTGCCCAGGACGGTCGCCCGCATCCGCGACCCCGTGTACGCCCGGGATCTGGTTGTCTCCAAGGAGGACCTGGGGCTGGACCTGATCGTCAACCCCGAATACAGCGCCGCCCTGGAAATCGCGCGCCTGCTGACCGTTTCCCTGCCGGTGCACACCGAGCCCTTTGCCGACGGGAAGGTACAGATGGCTGACGTCAGCGTGGACGATTCGCACCGCCACGTTGTAAACAAACGCCTCATGGACATCAACGTGCCGGAATCCTGCCTGATCGTCGGCATCTCGCGCAAGGGGCAGATGATCGTCCCCGGCGGGCACGATACGATCCTGCCCGGCGACACCCTCTACCTCATCGGCCACGTGGACAGCGTTAACAAGTTCGCGGCCAAGCTGAAGAGAAAGCGCCACCAGAAAACGACCAACGTCATGATTCTCGGCGGGGGCCGCATCGGCTTCTACCTGGGGGAAAAACTCTGCTCGCTGGGCCTGAAACCCAAAATCATCGAGCAGGACCCCGAAAAGTGCCGCGACCTGGCCGAACGCCTGCCGGACGCGCTCATCCTCCAAGCCGACGGCTCGGACATCGAACTCTTAAAACGCGAAGGGATCAAGGAAACCGACGGGTTTGTGGCCGTCACCGGTTTCGACGAGGAAAACCTGCTCATATCCCTGCTAGCTAAACAGTTAGGAGCCAAGCAGGTCATCGCCAAGGTGAGCCGCCCGAGCTACACGTCCCTGATCGAGCAGCTCGGCGTCGACGCTGCCATCAGCCCGCGGCTGATCATGGCCAGTGCAATCCTGCGCTACATCCGCGGCGGCCGCCTGCTCTCCCTGGTCCTCTTGCTCAACGGCCAGGCGGAGGTCATCGAACTGATCCTGCACCCGGACAGCCGGACGGTGGGGAAACCATTAAGCAAGCTCGGACTGCCCAAGGGCATCATCATCGGGGCCATCAAGAGAGGCAACCAGATCATCATCCCCAAGGGCGACGTCGTCCTGAACGGCAACGACCGGCTCGTGGTCTTCGCCGTCGGGCACCACGTCAGCGAGATCGACGGCCTGTTGAATGTAGGGGGAGTTCTGTCTGAATAGGCAGCTCATTTTAAAAACCCTGGGCATCCTGCTGCTGGCCGAGGCCGCGGGCCTGCTGGCCAGCCTCGGTATCGCCGCATACGACCGGGGTCCCGACGTACGGGCCTTTATCATTTCTTTTGCTGTCACGGCCCTTGCCGGAGCGGCCCTGGCCACCCGCAAGGTGAACTACCAGGACGTCGGCTACCGGGAAGGGTTCGCCGTCGCCGCCCTCGGCTGGCTGACGACGGCGCTTTTCGGATCGCTGCCCTTCATCCTCAGCGGGGCCATCCCCCATCCCGTGGCCGCCTTCTTTGAAACCATGTCCGGCTTCACCACCACGGGCGCATCCGTAATTCCCGACGTGGAGGCCCTGCCGAAGGGCATTCTCTTCTGGCGCAGCCTTACCCACTGGCTCGGCGGCGTCGGAACGGTCGTCCTCGTAGTCGCCCTCATTCCTTCGTTGCGTATCGCCGGAATGCAGTTTTTCCGGGCCGAGGTCACCGGGCCTACCAAGAGCAAGGTTCTCCCGCGTGTCGCCCAGACCTCCCGTGAGCTGTATAAAATATACCTGGTTCTTACTCTCCTGGAGATCCTGGCCCTGCGCATCGCCGGCATGCCGTGGTTTGACAGTTTCATTCACACCTTCGGGACGGTGGCGACCGGCGGATTCTCCAACAAAAACCTCAGCGTGGGGGCTTACAACAGCCTTGCCGTCGAACTGATCATCGTTTTCTTCATGCTTTTGTGCGGGATAAACTTTGCCCTGCACATCCGGGCCATGCAGGGTAAGCCTCAAGCCGTCTGGAAGGACCGGGAGACACAGGTTTACCTGGGCATCGTTCTCGCCTCCGTGATCTTCATCAGCGTCAACCTGGCCATGCTGATGGACCTTGAGCCCGGTACAGCGATACGCCAGGCGCTCTTTCAGGTCTCGTCCGTCATCACGACCACCGGTTTCGCCACGGCCGACTTCGACCGGTGGCCTGATTTCAGCCGCATGATTTTAGTCATTCTGATGTTCGTCGGGGCCTGCTCCGGGTCAACCGGGGGCGGTATAAAAGTGATCAGGATGATGGTGCTGTGGAAACTGGGGATCAGGCAACTGCAGAAACTGATCCACCCGCAGGCCGTGATCCCGGTGCGCATCGGGCGGGCCGTCGTTCCCTCCGAGGTCACCGATAGCGTGCAGGCCTTCTTTATTCTTTACATCGGCATTTTTATCGGCGCAGTGTTCTTTATGGCAGGCATCGGTCTCGACTTTATCAGCGCGCTGACCGCGGTGGCGGCTACCCTGGGCAACGTCGGCCCCGGCCTGGGCGTCGTCGGCCCGATGACCAACTATGCGGGCATTCCCGCCGCGGGGCAACTCCTGCTGTCCCTTTGCATGCTCCTCGGCCGCCTCGAGCTCTTCACCGTTCTCGTCCTCTTTAACCCCGGCTTCTGGCGGAAATAAAACAAAGGGCGCCTCATACAGCAAGGCACCCATGAGTCGACGTTGTTAAGTCAAAAAAATCCCGTCCCCGAAACGGCATTCGGCGTTCAGCATTCAGATAAGGGTTAAACCAAGCCCCGTGCTGACAGTAAGTAAATCCGAGTGCCGACAGCTTAGCGCTGAGCGCGCTGGCGTAGCCGGCTTCTGAGTGCTGATAGCTTAGTGCTGAGTGTGCCCGGCTCTCGATCGCGAAGTGCGAAACAGTCTACTGATTAACAAGTTTTTACGCTTTGATCCAACGTTACGTTTAAAAGGCCTATCGAGGGCTGGGCTTTAGCGGGCTGGGCAGGCTTCACACCCGGGCGCTCCGGCCGGAAGTAAACCCGGTAGCAAGCCAGACAATAGACGACCACGTAGGCAATCATTGCCGCCATTACAACGTAGAAGATCTGCACGTGATCACCTCCCAAAGATGATGCGGGAGCGTCCCTTAACTTAGATTGTATACACTATACAATTAAGTGCAACCTTTCACAAGTTTTCGCAATAGGGAAAGTATTCTGAAAATAACACGACTTGCAAGCCTGGCCCTGCTCGGCCAAAGACGGCCTCCAACGCGGCCGGGGGAACGTAAGCAACACCGTAAGCAATACTGTATATCTTCCGGTGTTGTACAAGAGCTGACTAGCCAAACAAAACCGTAAGCTCTATACTTGTCCTGAGGTGTAGATGTTTGTCGGCAAAACGGACTTTCCTCATCGTGTCGATAGCTTTTATAGTGGTGGTCGTGGCCGGAGGGGCGCTGCTCGCTGTTTATGAAAATCTAAGCATTGTCGACGGGCTGTGGCTTTCCGTCGTCACCGTCCTGACCATCGGCTACGGCGACCTCGTCCCGCGCACCGGAGCCGGCAAGATCGTCTCTGTCATACTGGTGGTGTGGGGGTTTACCCTTTTCACCTACCTGATGTCGGTTTTTGTGTCCGTCTTGCTCGAGGGGAAACTTACGAACGTCTGGGGGAAGCGAAAGATGGAGAAGAAAATCAGCTACCTTAAAAACCACGTCGTGGTTTGCGGGGGAGGCAGGGTCGGCAAGGCCGTCGTCGAGCAACTCCTCCACGAGCGGGCGCCGTTTGTGGTCATCGAAAAGGACCCTGAAAGGGTCAAGGAACTTCAGGACATGGGCGCCCTGACCGTTACGGGGGACGCCACCGATGAAAAGACGCTTCTCGACGCCGGCATACTGCGGGCGCGCTCCGTGATCACCGCCCTGCCCGAGGACGCCGGAAACGTCTTCATCACCATCACCTGCAAGGACCTCAACCCCGGCATCATCGTTGTCGCCAGGGTTCACCGGCCCGAAGGCGAACAGCGTCTGCGCCGGGCCGGCGCCCATACCGTCGTCTCCCCGGCGGCCATCGCCGGAGACCGCATGGCCCTTGCGGCCCTCAAACCGGCCAGCGTGGAGTTCATTCAGACCCTCTTCGACCGCAGCAACATCAGCCTGGCGATGGAGGAAATCAACGTGTCCGAAGGGTCTTCCCTGGTACACAAGGCCCTCAAAGACTCCCGGCTCCGCGAAGACTACAGCATCCAGGTTCTCGCCATCATCCGCGAGGGCAAGCTGATCCATCCGCCGGACCCCGGGGAAGTCTTCCTCCCCCGCGACACGCTGCTCGTCTTCGGACCCATGGACAAACTATCCAAACTCGAAAGCCTATAATGGCGCTGAGCGCTGGGTACTGGGATAAACAGAAGAGATTCGGTAAAGCCGAATCCCTTCAACTATCTCAATACTTAATGCTTAGTGCTCAATGCTATTTAACGAGGGTGACCGGGCATTCGGCAAACTGCACCACTTTCTGCGCCACGCTGCCGAAGACCAGCCCGCCCAAGGCTCCCGCCCCGCGTGTCCCCATAATGATCTGGTCGTATCGCCCTTCCCTGGCCTTCTTGGCGATCTCCCGTCCCGGGTCGCCTTTGCCGACCAACGTCTCGACCTCGACTCCGGCCTCCCTGAAAACCGCGACCGTGCGGTCAATAATGGCCTTCGCCTGTTCCTCGGCGAAAACCGGAACCGAAGGGATCAGCGGAGTATCAAAGACGTAATCCGGGAACAGGTTGTGGACGTGAAAAACGGTGACCCGCATTTCCGGGTTGTTCTTGCACAACCCGGCGGCGTACTGCGCCGCCCGCAGCGCGTAATCCGAACCGTCCGTTGGCACCAGGATTTTACTCAATGTGCTCCAAACCTCCTCCGGGTGGGCTCAAAAAAGGGCACGTCGGTAGCTACAAGGGCGCTTTCCGACCAAGGGGCGTACCCAAAAGATAGCGTTTTCGGGCTATCCTAACATGGACTTCGAGAACTCACAATGGGATAGTCCTGCTGCTCGGCGCCGGCAGCAGGGGCGGAAAATGCAAGCCCGTCACTGCCTTTTACGCACGAAATAAGACAAGCCAGCAATACAACCATCACCGCAAGCCAGAACAGCGTTTTGGGCTTTGTCCCGTTGTCCTCAGCGTGGTAGCCGTAAATCATAACCCGCCCCCCCGAGATGTAACGTCCCAGGCATAGGAAAGTCATAACATTTTAGAGGAGGATTACCGGAACTTGATTGTTTGTTCCATTTTAGGCTAAGTACGGCAGGAAGGGATGAGCAGATGATCCTGTTTGCATAGGACCGGGGTACTAAATTGGCAAACTATGGTATTACAGAGCGTACTAAAAAAATTAGGGCCATCTATAAACACGCCGTGGGCTGCCTACACTAGCTTCGAATCCCAAAAAGGCGGGGAGAAAGAAGATGGGCACGAAGTGGATCAACCTTTTGGGCGTCAACCTAATGAACCGGGAGGATGAAGAGGGAATCGCCGACGTGGCCCTCGTCCGGGAGTACGTTAAGGAGGCCCAGAAGTTCATCTGGCAGATGGGCGAAACCCTGGCCCAAATCAGCCTCGAAGAGCATATATCTCCCGAGACGCTCGCCCGACTGCGGCACCTCAACCGGGCGGCGGGAACGGCCCTGCGCGTGGCGAGCCTCGGCATTGACCCCCATCATTGAGGGGTTACTGGAGGGCTTTTGCTGTTCCCCTCTTTACTAACCGTATAACATGATGTTTTAATGAGCTTATCATTAAGTTCACCACCACAACGCAAAACGCCGACCGTCTAAAAATGAGCGGTTTTTGACGGTCGCCGCCGGGAGGAAGCACCATGTTATACGAAAGCACCAGGGGCGGCCAGAAGGGCTTAACCTCGGCCGAGGCCATCAAGCAGGGGATCGCCGGCGACGGTGGCCTTTTCGTGCCCGACAGCAGGGTCCGCTTCTCCCTGGAACAGATAGCGGCTATGGCCGGGATGAGCTACCAGGACCGGGCCGCGACCGTGCTGGCGCCTTACCTCACCGACTTTACGGCCGGCGAAATCAGGGAGTGCGTGGCGAACGCCTACCGCGCGCCGAAATTCGATACGCCCGCCATCGCCCCGCTCGTGCGCACCGCCGGAGGAGACCATTACCTGGAGCTGTGGCACGGGCCGACGCTGGCCTTCAAGGACATGGCCCTGCAGATTCTGCCCCACCTGCTCCAGCGCTCCATGACCAAGACCGGCGAGCCGTTCGACATCGTCATCCTGGTGGCCACCTCGGGAGACACGGGCAAGGCCGCGCTGGAAGGTTTCCGGGACGTCCCCAAGACCAGGATCATCGTGTTCTTCCCTAACCAGGGCGTCAGTGAAGTGCAGAAGCTGCAGATGATCACCCAGGAGGGAGGCAACGTCGGCGTTTTCGCCGTGCGGGGCAATTTCGACGACGCCCAGACCGGCGTGAAGGCCATCTTCACCGACCCAGAAACGGTGAAAAAGCTCGCCGAACACAACTTTAAATTCTCGTCGGCCAACTCCATCAACTGGGGCCGGCTGGTTCCCCAGATCGCCTATTACTTCTCCGCTTACGCCGATCTTCTTAAAAACGGGGTTATCGCGCCCGGCGAACAGATCAACTTCGTGGTGCCCACGGGCAACTTCGGCAACATCCTGGCCGGGTTCTACGCCCGCCGGATGGGCCTGCCGGTGCGCAGGCTGATCTGCGCCGCCAACACGAACAACGTTCTGACCGACTTCATCCGCACCGGCACTTACGACAAGAACCGCAGATTTGAAAAAACCATTTCGCCCTCGATGGACATCCTGGTTTCGTCCAACCTCGAGCGCCTGCTCTACGAGCTGACCGGCCACGACGCCGAGAAGGTATCCGGGTGGATGAGCGATCTGCGCGACAAAGGCCGCTACGACGTGGACAGGAGTACGCGGTACAGGATCACCGAACTCTTCTGGTCGGACTGGGCCAGCGACGACGAGACCCTGAAAACGATCCGCAAGGTGCACGAGGATACGGGATACGTCCTCGACACCCACACCGCCGTGGGCAAGGCGGTCTACGAGCGGTACAAGGAAGAGACGGGCGACGGGACCTGGACGGTCATCGTCAGCACGGCCAGCCCGTTTAAGTTCAACGCCAGCGTGGCCAGGGCCATCCTGGGCGAAGACACGGTTGCGGGCAAGAGCGAGTTCGAACTGCTGTCAATGCTGGCGGAAGCCACGGGATTGAGCGTCCCGCCGGCGCTGCGGGACCTGGACAAGAAGCCCGTTCTGCACCCGAGGGTCGTAGAACCGGAGGAAATGCGCGACGCGGTCCTGGCAATGCTGATCGGCCGCAATTAGGAAGTAGGACATAGGACATAAGATATTTGGTCGGAATTTGGCCCACGGCCAAATTCCTTTTTTAAAATCCTTACGTCTTACGTCTTAAGTCCTAAGTCCAAGCTAAAGAATATTCTCCAGAGTCACGGCTTCCTTCTCAGGAATGTGCCTAACCATTTCTTTCAGCGCCGCCGCCTCGCCAAGCGCCAGCTCTTCGTCCTCCGCCCAGAGGTATTCCCCAATGCGGACAAGGGTGAAGTCGATGTTGTCGATTTCCTGGTGATCGAGGAAAACCGCCCACCACCTCTTCATTTCCGCCCAGCGCGAGCGCACGCCGGCCAAAGTGCGTTCGGCCTCGTCCCACTTTTCCTGGCGGACCTGCGCTTCAATCTGGTCTATTCTTTTGACGAGGTCGTCAGCCGTCTTATCCAGCGCCTGAACCATCCATACACCGGCGCCAATGACCATGGCCAGGATGACGAGCAGCGTTACTACAATACGCAATCCTTGATCCCTCGCAATAAGGATGTCTGAAGCCAGAGGTCAGAGGTCTGAACGGGAAGTGATCGCTCCACGATCACAGAGTATGATCCAAACGAAAGACCTTACGGGTTTTCTCGGGTCTGACATCAGACTTCCGGCATCCGGCTTCCCTATGCAGCATGCTACGACTTAACCTGGTAGAACAGCTTCCCGTTGGTGTCCAGGCTGGCGAAAAGGACTCTTTTTAGATCCTGGATGCCGAACTTGGCCAGTTCGCTCCGTAGCCAACCCGTATCGACATTGATCTGCTTCAGGTTTTTCTCAAGGACGTTGCCGTCGATGATCAGGGTCGTGGGCAGTCCTTCGTATGACGTCGGGATATTCAAATCCTCAGGGCAGACGGGGCGTTTTTGCGACTTGGGAATCACGGAAAGCTTACCGTTTGTCTCCAGGATGGCGAATTCCACGTCGGCGATGTTCGGGACGTTCTTGGCTCTTAGCTGCTCCAGCAAGTCGTTGATGTTGTAGCGAATGCTCGACATTTCCTTTTCCATGATTTTGCCGTTCGCGATCAGGATGCTGGGCCTGCCGCAAATGATACCGCGCGCCCGCTCGCTCTTCAACGAGGCGTAGGACAGGAGCACCTGGGCGACCAGCAGGGTGAAGATGGGCACCAGGCCGTTGATCAGCGGCAGATCGGTGTCGGCGATGGGAATCGAGGCCAGTTCGGAAAGCATGATGATGACCACCAGTTCGAAGGGCTGGAGTTGTCCCACCTCCCGCTTGCCGGTCAGGCGCAGGACGAGCACGACGGCCGCAAAAAGGATGATTGTTCGCACGAGAACCAGGAGCATGAAAAATCCATCCTTTATCGTTTATTCCATTTTCATGCTTCCAGCCTCGGCGCCCGTTTATGCAAAAGAAGAGAATTACCGGCCCGAATAAATGACACACCCGTTGAACAACCTAATTATCGCGAGGAGGGTTCGCCATTGTTTAATCTCTTTCAGCTCATCAACCGAAATCAACCGGAATTAAGAGAGTTCGACCCTACCACGGTGCAGAGAATCAAGGAAGGAGCTTATCTGGTCAAGGTGATTAGCGAAACGGAGGTCGCCGCACGCAAGTGCGATTTTTACGCCGGTAATTGCGAAAACAAAGAGATCGCCGACTTTTTCAGGGAAGAAAGCAAAAAACTGCAAAAATCCAAGCTTCTTCTTCAAGACTACTACGAGAGCATGACCAGGGAGTGACTTTAGTGATGAAGTTTACCGATATGGACATGCTGCAGGATTATGAAAAGGACGCCCGGATGGCAGCTTTGGCCTATGCTTTGATTCAGACCGAGATCATGGACAACACCCTGCGCACCATCATGGGGAGAGCGGTCGGCGAGGCGGCCGCATCGCAGAAAAAGGCCGCCGAATTGATACTGTCGCGGGGAGACCGACCATGAAGGAGGTCGGAAGTCGGAAGTCGGAAGTCGGACGCGAAGCAACTCGCTAAGGCGAATTGCACCGGGCTGTTCAACGGAGGTCGGAAGTCGGAGGCCGGAGGAGCATTAAGCAATAACCGCCAAGACGCCAGGAAATATCTAAAACGACAATGATCGCCGAGAGTCCAAGAAGCCAGGCCAAAGGATTTTTGAAACCTATGATGCCTTGGGTTAAACTCAGAATACCATCCAGGTTCCCCTTGGCGTTCTTGGCGACCTTGGCGGTTGAATTCCTAATCCCGTTACTTTTCCTCTTAGCACCCTTGGCGTTCTTTGGCATTAGAAAGAGAAGGACCTGTCGTCGTCGCCCGACAGGTCCTTCTCTTTCCTAAGGACTTCTTTGTCGCGCTTGCGGGTGTATTTTTTCTTGTTCGGCACGACCTGGGTCCCCGGTTTGCGGGTCCAGCTTCTCCTGACGGAACCGCAGATCGTTTTCTTCTTTACGATTTTCTCACCCCGCCTTCAGGATTCTGCCACGCCCTAGGAGACCGCTGAAAAACTGCGCCTGGCAAAAAGGATGTCGGATGCCAGGATGAAATCCGCAGAGCGATTGCTAAGGATTATAGACTTGCAATCGCGAAGCGATCGCTTCCCGTAACCGACCTCTGACCTCTTGCCTCGGACCTCTTTTTGAGCGGTCTTAAGGGTAACTTCCAAAGGACGGTCGTATCCTGAAAGACGTCTGTACCAAAACCAGTGTCTTGGCTTTTGCAGCACTCTTCTAGACGTTAAAGCGGAAGTTGATGATGTCCCCGTCCTTCACCACATACTCCTTGCCTTCCAGACGAAACAGGCCCTTCTCCTTGACCTTGGCCGGGCTGCCCAGCTCGTAGAGGTCGTCGTAGTGGAAGACCTCGGCCCTGATGAACCCGCGCTCAATGTCCGAGTGTACCTTTCCGGCAGCCCTCCGAGCCGCTGTCCCCTTGCGTATGGTCCAGGCACGGACCTCATCCTCGCCGACTGTGAAAAAGGAAATCAGGCCAAGGTAGTCGTAGGCCACGCGGGCCAAACGCGCCAGTCCCGATTCGGAAAGCCCGAGATCAGCCATAAACTCCGCCCTGTCTTCAGGGAGGAGTTCGTTGATCTCTTTTTCCACCTGGGCACTGACTTCTACGACCGGGAAACCCCTTTCGCCCGCGTAGGCCTTCAGTTCGTCCCGTCGGGGGTACGTTCCCGAACGCAGCTGTTCTTCGTCCAGGTTGACGGCCAGGATCACCGGCTTTTCGGTCAGGAAATTATAAACCGTCATGACCTCGGCCTCTTCCTCGGAAAGCTCAACGCTGCTTACCGGCCGCTCGGCCTCAAGCGCCGCAAGGTAGCGCTGCAGCACGTCCAGCTCGACGGCGGCCGTCTTGGGCGGCTTCTTCCCGCCCTTGATACGCTCGATACGTCTCTCGATAACGCCCATGTCGGCCAGGAGCAGTTCCGTTTGAAAATCCGCCACGTCCCTCATCGGGTCCACCGTGCCGGAGATGTGAGGCACCTCATCCGACGCAAACGCGCGCACAACCTGGACCAACAAGTCGGCGGTGCGGACCTCTTCCAGAAATTTGCCGGCAGCCCCGGGTCCGGCCCCGCTCTGCACGCCGGGAATGTCCTTAAACTGGATCCGGGCATATACCGTTTTGCGCGGCTTGTACAGCGACGACAGGTAGTCGATCCTCCTGTCCGGCACGTCGGCCATGCCGGTGTTGACGCCGCCTCCCGAAAAAGGACCTGTGGGCAAATCCGACCCGGTCAACAGGTTAAAAAGAGTCGTCTTGCCTGCCAGGGGCAGCCCCACCAGACCGATCAACATGGCTGAAGTTCACTCCAATCGAAGTTGTTTTCACCCCTGGTCTACAGAATACCACCCTGCACCACACCCTACAAGCGAAGCGTCAGTTCCTTCCACAAGCCCGGGGGGCATATATCCCTCAGCAGGATTTGACTGTATTTCTCTTTGCCCTCGAACGGCGTCGGCGGGTAATCTTTCAGACGGGGCGCCGCGTTGTAACCCTCATGGATAACGGGATCGCTACCGGTCCTGCGGGCTTCGAGCAGCCATTCCCTCACTAATTGGTCCTCCCCCTTGTTGACTATCAGATCTCGCAGCCGCCTGGCCCGTTTGGTCTGAGGGCTGCAGATGAAGGTCTGGCACACCAGCGGGCGCGCGCTGTAAAGGCGGCAAGTCCGGCTAGCCCTGTCCAGCAGGCAACAGCGCCCGTCAATAGGTCGGCTCATCGTGATGTCCACTACCGGGCCCTCCGCCAGCACGTGGGCATAACGCTCAAGCCACGCGTTAAGGGCGGCGTCCGGTGCGGTTTCCGCCCTGAGCCGCAGGACGTCGATGACGGTGAGGGGAAGCCGTTCGGCGCAGCACAGGTCACAACCCTTGCACGTCCTGCGGCGGGCGCGGCCCCGGTGGAGCCCCAGGTTTTCAATGGCCTCGTTCAAGGCGTTGAGGTAATCCTGGACGGTTGCTTCCGGGTCCGCAATGGCCACATCATATCCTGTTACATCGCTTATCTTTTTGGCGCTGACGATCACCTTGTCCAATACCGATCCCTCTTAAGGCGTCAGGAAGGCCTGACCCTGATTGCAGCGAATTCCTTCGGGTCCGACGACTGACGACCGACGACCGACGACTAAATTAAGTATACGTCCCGAGGCCGAACCGGTAAAATGGTGATTGAAAGATCAGTCAGCCGATTGGGGCGAGGTGCGGTCAAATGCCGGCGAATCTGACGCCGCAGTACTACGCTGCGGAAGAGGCATTCAAGGCGGCCACCACGACGGAGGAAAAGATCGAGGCCTTGCAGGAGATGCTGGCCGTGATCCCCAAGCACAAGGGGACTGAAAAGCTCCAGGCCGATCTCAAGCGCCGCCTGTCCAAACTGCGGGAAGAACAGGAGCAAAAAAGGAAAAGCAAAACCGGCGGAGCCGACCCCTTTTACGTTGAGCGCCAGGGTGCCGGCCAGGCCGTCCTCTTCGGCTTCCCCAACACCGGCAAGTCGGCCCTGATCTGCGCTCTGACGCGGGCCAAGGCCAAGGTGGCCGACTACCCGTTCACCACCGCCGTCCCTCTGGCCGGGATGATGCCCTACGAAGAGGCTCTCGTTCAGCTCGTCGACACGCCCCCTTTCACGGAGGAAGGGGTGGTCCCCGGGATGATGCAGACCCTGAGGGCCGCCGACGCGCTCCTCGTGGTCATCGACATCGGCGCGTCCGACTGCCTGGAACAGCTCGAGACCTGCCTCGATTTCCTGGCCAAGAAGAGACTGCTTGCCAAACCGTACCTCGTCATCGCCAACAAGATGGACCATCCCGATGCCCCGTCAAACCTGGCGGTCATCCGGGAGCTGCGGCCCGACCCGGAGATCATCCCGGTCTCGGCGGCCAGAGGCACGGGCCTGGAAGACCTGCGCCCCCTGGTCTTCCGGAGCCTGGGGATCATCAGGGTCTTCGGCAAAACGCCCGGCAAGCCGGCCGACATGACCGCCCCGTTCTACCTGAAGGCCGGAAGCACCGTGCTCGACCTGGCCGCGGCCATCCACCGCGACTTCCCCGCCCGCCTGAAATTCGCCCGCATCTGGGGCTCCGCCAGGTTCGAAGGCCAGACCGTTCCCAGAGATTATGTGCTGGCCGACAGGGATGTCGTCGAGCTGCATGTAACCTAGCGTTGGGCATTGGCATTGAGCGTTGGGCGGGATAACCGCGAATAACCGCCAAGTACGCCAAGTACGCCAAGAGATACCAGGTCGGGTACCAGAAGATCGCACGCAAAGACCGGTATTAAGGGTCTACCCCAATAACTTGGCTTAGCCCGCCTCTTGGCGATCCTGACTGCGGTATGGTCCTCTTCCCACCTTGGCGGTCTTGGCGACCTTGGCGGTTTGTAATAAGAGGGTTTCTGCGCTTCCTGGCATCCTGAGCGGTTCTTCGTCTCAGTGCTCAATGCTTAGTCCCGGCGCTCAGTTCGGATCTGTCGCCTACGGTTTCGTTGACATGTTGCTCCGGGGCGCCGGGCCGGGTCTGGATCAGCACTACGGCCGCCAGGATGAGGCCGCACCCGGCGATCTGCATCAAGGCCAGGCGCTCGCCCAGGAGGAGGAAGGCCAGGACGGCGGCGACCACCGGCTCCAGGGTGCTGATGATCCCGGTCTTGGTAGGGCTTAAGTATTTCAGCCCTTCGAAAAAGAACCCGAACGGCAGTACAGTGGCAAAAACGGCGATGTAGACGAAGAAGAGCCGCTCCGTCCAGTTATAAGCCAGCCATACCCCCACAGGGTTTTGGACGAAACACCACAGGACGGCGGCGAACCCGTAGCCGTATACCGTAAGCGTCCAGGCGCCGTATTTCTCGAGGCCCTTTTTGCCGAAAAGGGTATAAAAAGCAAAGAAAGCGGCCGAGGCCAGCCCATAGGCCAGGCCTAAGGGCGTCGTCGCCAGGCCGCCGCCGGCCTTGCCGGTAACGATGAGGTAACCGCCTCCCACGGCCAGCGCCAGGGCGGCCAATTTACAGAGGGTGAGCTGCTCCGCACGCCGCAAAACCCCATAAACCAGCACGAGGGCCGGCGCCAGGTACTGCAGGAAGATGGCCGTGGCGACGTTGGTCTCCTTGATCGCCATCAGGTAGGTGACCTGAACCCCGGCCACGCCGACCATCCCAAAGACAACCATAAACAGCAGGTCGCTCCGGGCGAACCACAGGCATTTCCGGTTTGCGACCGCGAGATAGACGAACAACAGCAAAAAAGAAAGGACGGCCCGCATCTCGGCGACGTGAACCGGCCTGACGTCCTGGTTGAACATGTACTTGGCGACCGTTCCCGCCAGCCCCCACAGCATCGCCGCCGCCGCTACAAAGAGAAAGCCCTTGACCTCGTTCTTCATCTTTCCTCCGCTTTACCTCTTTACCTCCTTTTAACTCTCTCCATTGTCGCCTGTCCGCCGGGGATAGTCAACGCCCTCCTTGCAGTCCTGCCGGAAAAGGATTGGCCCGGCGGTAGAGGAATTAGGCGGCAGATGAGGAAAGAGGAAAGAGGACTACCTACAGTGTGTGGACGATGGAGGGGTTTCAGTTTTGTGGAGAGAAAATCTGAACAGGCTGATACGCAAAGAAGGAACCCACCCGGCCTGGGGCCTGGCTCATTGCAGCCGCGTTTATAAGCTGGCCTGGCAGCTCGGAACCGGGCATGACCTCGACGACGACGTGCTGTGGGCGGCGGCCATGATCCACGACCTCGGGGCTTACCCCGCGCTCCGCCAAAACGGGGTCGACCACGCCGCGCGTTCCGCGCAGGTTGCGGGGGAACTCCTGCCGGCCCTCGGCTTCCCGTCAGCCAAGCTTGCCCAGGTCCTGTCCGTCATCCGCGGGCACATGTTCTACACCCCTCCCGCCGACTCGCCGGAGGCGCGGTTCTTCCACGACGCCGACGTCCTTGAGTTCATGGGTGCCATCGGCGTCGCGCGCATCCTGTCGATCGTCGGCCTCGACGACTGGACGCCGGACCTGCCTTCGGCCATTAAGCTCCTCAGGAAGTTCAGCGAAGAACTCCCGGCGAGCCTCGTCACCGCCGAAGGGAAGGCTCTCGGCGAGCAAAGACGGGAGGAAATGGCGCGTTTCCTGGACGAGCTGGAGCAGGAAACATACAGGTTTAAACTGATATGAGGCTTCTCAACCGCAAGAGCGCCGAGGACGCCAAGGTGGAGAAGAACGCCAAGACCCGGCGGTCTTGGCGTCTTGGCGGTCGGATCGTTCTCAACGCCCGGCGCAGCCGGTCCACCTGCGGTTGACGTCCTCCCAGTTGACGAGGTTCCACCAGGCTTCCACCCATGCCGCCCGTCTGTTCTGGTATTTGAGGTAATAGGCATGTTCCCACACGTCGCAGACCAGGAGCGGGACGACCCCCCACTGGGTCAGGTTTTGGTGTTTTTCGGCCGTCAAGACGACCAGCTTGCCGAACCCCGGGTTCCAGGCCAGAACGGCCCAGCCGGAACCCTCAACAGCCACGGCGGCGGCCGAAAACTGCTTCTTGAAGACGTCGTAGCCGCCGAAATCCTGGTCAATCTGTACGGCGATCGGCCCTACGGCGGAGCCGCCGGCGTTGGGGGCCATGTTTTCCCAGAACATGGTGTGCAGGATGTGCCCCGAACCGTGGAACGCCAGCTCGCGCTCCCAGTGCTTGACCAGGGCGAAATCACCCTTCTCCCTCGCCTCGGCGAGCTTGGCCTCGGCATTGTTCAAACCGTCGACGTAAGCCTTGTGGTGGGCGTCGTGATGCAGGCGCACCGTCTGTTCGTCGTAATAAGGCTCCAGGGCGTCGTAGGCGTAAGGCAGAGGCGGCAGTTGATGAGGCATTTGACCACCGTCCTTTCTCATTTTAGGATATTATAACGCTTAAAGGATCGATTTACTAAGCCGCGATTGGAGGTGCAGCCATGCGCAGGGTGAACAAAACCACCCAGTGGGTCATCCGCATCATCTTCCTGGTTATCGTGATCGTTTTCCTCTGGCAGCAAAAAGGGTTCGGCCAGTGATTTCCGCCGGGTTGACGCAAACCGCTTGAATATCTGTTCAATCGGTGGTATGATATGAGCAACCGGTCTTGAGCACGACCGGGGACCACCCGAGTGGAGAAGCGGGGGAAATGGTTCACGGTGCAGTCTCCACCTGTACCGGCTCCGTGGTAAGGCTGGGGAACACGTAGTAATGCCCCCAGCGGAAGAACGAATGTCCCGCGGCTGCAAACCGCGGGATTATTTATTAGCTCTCAGCGCTCAGAAACGGGCTTCGCCCGCGCACTTAGCGCTTAGCTGTCAGCACTCAGATTACGGGGTTTAATCCTTGCCTGAATGCTGAGCGCTGAATGTTGAATGCCATTAAGGAGGTGTTTTGCATGTTCGGCAAGATTGCAGTTTATCTGCTGGCGATGCTGTTCGTCTCCCCTGTCTTCATAGGGGGCCTCTGGCTGAAAGGCCACCTGATCGCCCAAAGCGGCGGGACCTTGCCGCCCAAAGCCGCCGATCTCCCGCTTTATTTCATGCTGGGCTCCATGCTTATGGGCACGGTCGCCGGCATCCTGGCCCAGACCTTGAGATCCGAATTTAAGAAACAAAAAACGCCACAATAAAAAAATGGGTAGATTTTCGTAGAGGAATCTATAGAGATACAACGAATTTCGTTAGCCTGTGCACATTTAGCGTAAACATTGTAACATTAGTTTGGAAAGCGGGAATGAAGAAGTGTTTCCAAAACTGCAGATCGGCCGGCTCCTGCCCCGTTACCCCATCATCCAGGGAGGCATGGCCCTCAGGGTTTCGACGGCGCCCCTCGCCGCGGCGGTGGCCAACGCCGGCGGCATCGGCGTGATCGGGGCCACCGGCATGGCCCTGGAGGAACTCAGGGCGGAAATCAGGAAGGCCCGGAGCCTGAGCCGGGGCATCATCGGCGTCAATGTTATGTTCGCCGTGCGGGAATTCGCCGCTCTTGTCAAGGCGGCCATCGAAGAAAAGATCGATATCGTCTTTACCGGCGCCGGTTTTTCCCGGGACGTTTTCGCCTGGGGCAAGGAGGCCGGCATCCCCATCGTCTCCATTGTCTCTTCCGCCAGGCTGGCCAGGCTGGCCGAGAAACAAGGCGCCGCAGCCGTAGTGGCTGAAGGCTGCGAGGCGGGAGGCCACCTGGGCACCGACCGCTCGGTTAAGGAGATCATCCCGGAAATCAAGCAGACCGTCGACATTCCGGTGATCGCGGCCGGAGGCATGGTCACCGGCGCCGACATCGCGGAAATGATCCGCCTGGGTGCGGACGGCGTTCAGCTCGCCACGCGTTTCGTCCTGAGCGAAGAATGTACCGTTGCCGACGCCTTCAAGCAAAAGTACCTGGAGGCCACCGCCGAAGATGTCGTCGTGATCAAAAGCCCGGTAGGTATGCCCGGACGGGCCCTCAGGAACGCCTTCGTGGAAAAGATCATGCGCGACGAGGCTCCCAAGCCCAGGGAATGCGAAAAATGCCTGAAGGTTTGCTCCAAGGACTACTGCATCATCCGCGCCCTGGACAACAGCCAGAAGGGCAACGTTGACGAGGGTGTCGTCTTCTGCGGGCAAAACGTGCACCGCATTAAGGAAATCCTGCCCGTCAAAGCGATTTTCGCCAAACTCATCGCGGAATACAAAGCCGCAATCGAAGGAGCCGCCCTGCAACCGATTAAATAACTCTGCTGAATAGAGCACTGTTCCCGATAATTAGAAGCGTTGCCCCCAGAAAGCCCAGAGCGTTATGTAAAACCGCTTTGGGCTTTTGTATCTATAACTTCTTTACAGGCTTAATCAATATTAGGAAGCTTAATCGACGGATTTTTAAGCAAATACTCAACCTCGATCGAAATACGGATATTGAGCGTTTTCTTAAACTAATGTTTAAAAGGCCGGCGCAGGGACATAATATTGGTAACTTAAGAAAATTAACCATCGGGAGGTAAGCAAATGGCTTTTCAGGTGTACACGCCTAAGGAACGCGGTCCGCGGAGAGAACCCAAACCCACGGTATCCCTGTCAAAATCCTCGATCGTTTTAAACAAACTGGCGAGGAAATACGTTAAAGGCGACCGCTTCGAGCTGGCCTTTGACCCGGACACCAAGACCATTCGCATTAGGCCCAGCGAAGACGGTCTCAACTTGAAGAAAACGAAGATTCACGCCAAAGGGTTCTTTAAACATTTCGACATCCGCACCAAAGGCAAGTACGAAGCGCACTACAACGACCAGGAAAACGCCCTGTACGTGCCGCTGCAATAACTTTGGCCGAAAAGCCGCCTTACTTAAAAAAGGCGGCTTTTCGGGCTTTGAGGCACTGTATATCGTTCTTTCGAGCGGGCAGTCTAATACAAGACTTACGTGGAGGCGACAACTGTGAAGAAAAAACCGCGGCGCGACAAGCAATCGGCCACGCCCAGCGGCGGGCAGGCCCGCCGGACCACCCACGAGGCCATCGGCGACTACTGGGACTACAACGCGGCCCCCCGACCCTTCCGGAAGCACGCCCTTCGAACCCAACAGCTATCCCGGGAGGGGTCCCGGCGGCGAGCCCATCGAACCTCGGCCATAAATTTTTATGTTTTAGGGCAACTTACTCGAAGAAAGCTCACTCAAATCTTACGCCAACGCCTTTGCGGGAGGTGAGAACGGCTTGAGCGGCACTACCACCAGCCGGATCGTTATCGGCCTCGGAGTAATTGTTTCTTTGTCAGATCTCTGACCTCAGGCATCCGACATCCTTTTCAGTACGCTCCGCGCCGTCCGGCGCTGTCTTCCTCGTCATGCTCGTTTTTGAAAGGTTCGAATTTTAGCATCTTCTCAATCGCTTAGCAGCTTATGATTTCTACTTAGGAGGTAAGAACATGAAAAAGGACAAGGACGTGCCGAAGGGCGGCGACCTGAAGATTCGCAAGAACTTCGTTAAAGGTCCCACCGACCTCAAGCGTGACGACGTGGCGGGCATTAACGAGATCGACGTCAAGGGTGAAAACCTGGGGACCAACGATGAAATCGACGGTCCTCGCCCATAAGGAAGTCAGATGCCGGAAGTCTGAGGTCAGTGTATGTTAATACACTCCTGCATCCCGCGCAGGATTGTCCGGAAGATCAGTTCTTTGCCGCCGCTGCCGCCGCTCATCACCGACGTCCTCGGGCGGGCGCTCCGGCAGAGGCACCCCGTGCTCATGGAGCAGCTGCTCCAGCTTGTTGATCTGCGAAGTTAACGTTCTCTCCAGTCTTGGGTCAGCAGCACCTTGAATTCGGTGTCTTCCGCGCAGCTTCTAAAAAAGAGGCTGAGTTCCAGAATGTCATACTGTATAGTAAGGTTTTCCCAGAGCATGTGGGCTTCGCCGGCGGAGATTTCTTTGGTTGTGGGTAGTGCCCCCAGGATTCCGGATAGTATGGCCGATATCGCAGTTCCTCCGTTTCCATATCAGTTCATAGAGCGGTATGATGAAGTGTTTGGTCCAAGCAACGGCCTTACCTGGAACATGCGTCCGGCCTCGGGGCGCGGGAAGTCACCGACCCGCTGGAAGACTTACATTAGGGAGAAAAAAGGCCTGGCCCGGCTTGCAACCGCCGGACCAGGCGGAAACATTTGCTGCGGGGCGCTGCTTAACCTTTCTTCTGATGAACGAAGGTCTTGCAACACGATTCCATGCAGGTGTTTACCGGGGTCGTACCCTTGTTCATCTGCACGATCTGGTCGGTGTGCGGGTAGTCCCACTTGTCTTCAAGACGGTTGGCCAAAGTGTCGCTGGTGATGAGAATCCCCTCGGCCATGCAATGGTTGCCCTGGCCCCACCACTGGCAGTTGCTGACGGTGCAATGAACGCTCACTGTTCCTACCTCCTGGAATGGATTTGTCTTAGTATGCCCCTAAAGCGCGCATCTTACATGGAATGCGGGGTGGATTCACTGTGTAAGCAGATGCTGAAAGGCCAGGTACACAGGCCGGACCACGGCCTCAATCCCTTTGGTAATGTTGGGGACGGGCAGCTTGAGCGCCACCCCGAAGCTCAGCACCATGGCAATGAAAGTAACCCCGGCGAAGGCCCAGAGTTCACGATACATTCTCTGGCGGACGAGTTTCGGCACTTCAAAAGCGATGATGGACACGAACAACAGAAACAGAAGAAACAGGTTCAATACATCTCACCTCTCGATCATGGGGTCGGACCTTCAGATTTCTCACATTTGTCAGGGTCAGGCTCTTTTTAAAAGAATTTAAGAAAACTTAAGGTTTGACCCCTATGCCCTTCTCGATGAAGCCGGTGCGCCGGACCGAAGCCTCGGCACGAGCCGTAATTTCGACGCCGGGGAAGATTTCCGGCCAGCTGTCTTTCATCTCCCGCCACTCCCGCGGGAACTTCCGGTGGAAGGCCGCTCCCACCCCGAGAACATCGGAGCCGAGTTCCTGGGCCTTGTCGGCCGCCGCCGTTATTTCCTGCTCGACAGCCTGCGCCAGGGCCCGGTTCAAAGCCTCGACCGCCTCGGGGCGGGTCAGGTCCAGCGTGCCCTCGCTCTGGGCAACATCGGCCTCGACCCCCCTGACCTCTACCGTAGCCAAGAGCCTCCCGTCCTGGATGTCCGGGATGATCCGGCTCTTCCCACCAGCAATAATCTCCAGGGTTACCCGTCCGCCCCCAGAAGGGCTGGGAACGGTAACAGCGCCACCTTGAACCTTGTTTCGGGCCCACTGTACGCCTCGCGTTTCCCGCTCGGTGAGATAACCGGCGAAACGGTCCCCCCGAAAGGCGGCAGCACCGCTCAGCTCGAGGATGAAGACGGGCTCCGGCGCGTTCGGCTGCTGCACTATGCCGGGACGGGTGGGGTTACGCAATACCCGCACTACCCCGCAGTACGCATCCTGTCCTTCAGCGGCCAGCATTTTGAGAAATTCACTAAGGTTAACGACGGCAAAACGTGAAGACAGCATGTCGTTCTTCCTTATGATTTCTTCCATTCTGCCTGCCGGAATACTCTCTTGCGTACCGGGGATATCCAGCAGCAAGGACAGCTCGCTCGGAGTAACCAGGACATGGTTGAGGCGCCGCCGGATCTCCATACTCCGCTCGAAGAAATCCAGGTGCCGGGCGATACCTTGCCGTGCCAGTCCTTCGGAAAAGATGACCAATCCGTTCTGCGCCCAGAAGAGCTGCCGGGGGGAATGAAGCGATATCTCCCGTATGGCGTTAAAAACGGTCGCTCCCTCGCCTTCGTAATTGCGGTAGGGCTTGGCGGGAATGCTCGCTCCGGGAGTAACTCCCGCCATTCCCCCGCCGCCTCCGAGAGCGCGCGGGTTGGGTACCTGGGCGATCAGGCGGACCTTCCCGCCCGGCGCCCGGTCGACGGCGGTCGCCCGGACATAGCCCAGGTCCTCGGCCTCTTTCTTGTCCCAGCACCCAACGCACGTCATAATCATCAATGACAAAACGAAGATTACCAATACGGATATCCTGTTCCTATCAACCACTATCTGGTTGCACCCCCCGTGCGAGAGGTGTGAGGTGAGAAGTTAGAGGTGAGTGATACCACTTCTGATTTCCTGCTCCCACTCTTCTGAATTTCCCGACTCCAACTTCCAATATCCAACATCTACCCTGAAAAACGGCCCTTGCTATTCGGGTCTGGGTTTATCCCCGCAAGCGACTTTGCTGAAAGCTTCGGGCACCGTTCTTAGCGAAGGTGAGGTCAGCGTGGCCGCCGACGAGGACGTTCGCGGGCGCTTCCGCTGTCAAAGCGTCGGCCGTACGCTTGCCCTCGGCCTTGCCTGCGCGAACTTGTACGTGCTGAGGAATATGCTCGTTCGCCTCGGGCGCCGGCCGAACTCCCCGGCACTCAACTTTGCAGACCGTTTAAGTGAACCCATCACTTATGACTAGCTCTTCGGAGAGACTTAGTTGAGTGCTGGGTCAGACAGCGGCCGACGCTGTTCCTCGGCTCACTGCGCATTTTTTATTTATACTCCCAACGTTCGCTACGGCCAAGGCCTCGACGCGTACTTGGGTAACCTGCTGAAAATTGCGCCCGCGAACAATCCGCAGGAGGCCCGCCACGTTCCGAACCGAGCTTAGAACGGTCGAAGCGGAGCACGGAGCGCGGGGATAACCCAGACCTGCTGTAACCGTTTTTCATTGTCTGTGGTGCTGCATTTTGCAGCGTGAGGGTCTAACATCCAATACCTATCCCACGTCCTACGTCCGTTCCGGTCCCGGTTTCAACCCAGGCGTCTGACGTTCCCGGTTGCGCTTGCTGAGCTCGTGTGGGCGGCGGCGCATGGCCCACCAGGGAGGACGCACCACCGTCTCCTTCAGGTCGGAAAGGTGCAGCGGGGCAAACCCGGCAAGATAGGGCACCCCCAGCGTGCGCAGGCCGGCCAAGTGGATGAGGATGGCCAAGACGGCGGCGACGACCCCGTAAAGACCGAGAATGCCTCCCAGAATCGTGATGAAAAAACGGATAATGCGGAAACTGAAAGCCAGCGAAAAGGACGGCAGCACAAAGGAGGCAATCCCCGTAACGGCGACGACGATTACGGCCAGGGGGGAGGTCAGCCCGGCCTGAATGGCGGCCTGCCCGATAACCAGCGCCCCGACGATGGATACCGCTTGGCCGATCGGACGCGGCAGCCTGATGCCGGCCTCGCGGAGGAGCTCGAAGGCATAGTCGAT
This sequence comes from Desulfosceptrum tomskiensis, assembly GCF_049818055.1. Taxonomy (GTDB): domain Bacteria; phylum Bacillota; class Desulfotomaculia; order Desulfotomaculales; family JASEER01; genus JBFLVT01. The sequence continues at coordinate 2,437,466 of NZ_CP187479.1, read as the reverse complement.
GAGTAACATCTCGATGACCGCCGGAAAGGGTATCCCCTGGCGGGCGGCGACGATCGAAAAGAGCAAGGCCTCCGGGATCATCTCCTGGTGAAAGGTGGTAACGGCAACATAGACCGCCGGACCGACCAGGGCGATGACCAGCGCCACATAGCGCAGGATACGGATGGCCGTCCCGAAGAAGTAGTTCTGGTAGTAGTCCTCGGCCGCCTGCATCAAGGCGAGGAACTCGTATGGGACGACCAGGGCGACGGGGGTGTTGTCCACCAGGATGGCGATGCGGCCGTCCAGGAGGGCCGCCGCCACGCGGTCCGGCCTTTCGGTGCTCAAGACCTGCGGGAACGGGGAGAGCGGCTGGTCGGCGATCAGTTCCTCGATGTGGTTGCTCTCCAGCACCCCGTCGATGTTTTTGTCAATCCTTTGCAGGCGGCGCTTCAGCTCGGCGAGGTGCTCCGGGTTGGCCCGCCCCTTAATATACAGCACCGTTACCTGCGTGTGGGTCTCCAGACCCAGGAAGAAATGCTCGCAGGCCAGATTGGGGGTCTTCAGGCGGCGCTGAATAAGCGTCAGGTTCTTGGCCAGGGACTCCACGAATCCCTCGCGCGGGCCGCGTACCACGCTCTCGCTGACCGGCTCCGCGATGCCGCGGGTCGGGAACCCGGTCACCTCGGCGCTCAGGGCCCCCGACTCGCCGTCGACGAGGAGCACCGCCTGCCCCTCCAACACGTCCTCGACTACCTCGCCGAGGGTGCGCCGTGCGCGCAGCGGGGCGGCGGCCATGCCGGCCTCGCGGACCGTCTCCAGGAGCGAGCCCCCGACCTCCGGCTCCCGCCGCAAGGAGTGCATCAGGGGGCGGAGGATACCGCCCTCGGCCAGCGCAGGGTCGATCAGGCCCTCCGTGAAAACCATGGCCGCCCGCCATTTCCCCGCCACCAGGAACTCCCGGATGCTGAAGCCGGGAAAGCCTCCCAACACGCGCCGCAGTCCGGCGAGATTCTCGTCCAGGGACGCGGAAAGAGGCGCCTGCCGCAGTTCGTCCTGGCGGTAAACCCGGTTTACGGCATTTCCGCTCTCCCTGCCCGGCTGCCGCCCGTCCTGTCCCGGCCCGTCGCTCCCCGCACCCGAAGCGCGTGCGCCGCCGCCGGCCGCAACGGTATTGCCGCCGGCGGAAAGCTGTTCTTGCGTCGCCCCCTTGCGGCCGGCCCGCAGCATCTCGCTTAAGGAGCGGACGATCCGCCGCCTACGCTTTGTCATTCTCCGCACCCCCTCTTGCGGGCCGGCCGCTTGTTCCCCGGATAATGCTGACGAGCAGGATCGTGCCGGTAAGGACGAACTGGACGAAGGTGATGGAGAAAGGGAAGACTTCACTGGTAAAAGATTTCAGATCCGTGATGTTTGCCCAGGACTGCACGGCGAGAGCGGTGATGACTACGGCCAGGGGCAGGATCAGCGGCCGGTAGTCCTTGAGGTTGAGCCACTGGGCCAGACCAAGGGTACCGGCGTAAAAAAAGGTCGCTAGTTTGAAGAGCATCCCCCCGATCCAGAAGACCATGAAGAGGGCGTCCTGGCGCGAAAAAATGGGGAGGGTCGGAACCTCCACATGCCGTGCCAGAGAAAGGGTCGGGAAAAGTTTGGTCGCTGTCTGGTCCGCACCGAAACGCCCTATGGCACTTACGACGATCAATTCCATGAGCAGGAAAAGGATCAGGACCGCCAGCAGGTTGAACTTTACCATGCGGGGCCGGTCCGCCGCGCAGATAAAAGGCATGAGCATCAGGATTACCGCCGTTTCCCCGAACCAGGAACCGGGAGCGACCGCCCCGAGGACCACCGGTCCGGGACCGTTCTCGAAAACGGGGAGTAACTCTTCCAGATTGACCTCCTTGATGCCCAGGGCGATAACCAGCAGCAGGGCGGCGACCACCGTCCAGAGGACGACCGTGTTTACCCGGCACAGGACCTCCAGGCCCTGGTAGAGGACGTAGACGGCCAGGAGCGTCAGGAGGCCGATGACCACGATCATCGGGGTCCGCGGCAGGTAGGCCGTATTCACCAGTTCCGAGAACTCCCGCTGCACGAAGTAGGCCACGTAAAGGTAGTAGTAGACATAGATGAACCCGACCAGTTTCCCGACCACCGGTCCCAAAACACGGGGCGTATACTGCACCACGGTCTCCTGCGGGAAGCGCAGGGCCAGGCGGGCGGCGATGTAAGTTACCAGAGCGCCGAAAGCTCCGGCCAGGGACAGCGAAAGCCAGGCGTCCTGGCGGGCATGCTGGGCCGCGATCGAAGGGACAAAAAGGATGGCCGTGGCCAGGACGATGCTGATCTCGTAGTTCATGGCCTGAAAGGCCGAGATTCTTCCCGCTTCCCGCACCGAATAGGTCTCCTTCCGAGAAAACCCTGCCATAACAGGTAGTCTGTCCCTACATATTCTTCGACGGGCGGTTTCCGATTATACGAGTTGGATACAGCCGGCGGCGTGAAGTGACGGCGATGCATAGGGTTGCCGCGCTTCATACATACTATCGGCAGATACCACTTCCAGGAGGTTCACGGAGCAATGGTGGAGACAGACGTAACGTGGGAACAATGGAAAAAAATGCTGAGAACGGGGGTCAATATCGGAGAGTTCATAGGCCTGTCCGAAGACAGGATCAAGGACGCAGCCTACCGCCTGGGAGGTTTCCTGGCCGGGCACATCGACTCGGGTAATCGGGAGCAGCGTCTCCTCCAGGAACTCTGGCTGGAGGGCACCGAAGAAGAACGAAGAGGACTGACCTCGATGCTCGTAAAGCTGCTGGACCGGGACGACAAACGGGATAAGGAGATCGTAGACCGGGAAGGCCGCTGACCCGGGTATCCGTGAATCGGGTATCACCCTAAGCAGCATAAAGTTGACCGCCGCGCCACCCGGGCTCGATAAGCCAACCGCGGAACCGTTCACGGCAAAGGTCCGGGCCACACGGGGATACGCGGCTGCAAAGTGAAGAGATAAAATGCCCAAATTCTACTGTTCCGTATCGTGCCCGCAAGGTCAGCGTAACCAGGATGCCGCTGAACATCCGGTTCGCCGGCCGAAGTTCTTCGCCGGGAAAGAAAGACCCCCCGTGATCTGGCTGGGGACCAATACCTGCGCCGGCGATATGCTTTCTTTTTTGAACTCCGTCGACCCTTGCTACCGGAGCCTGCTTACCGACCTGGTCGACTTTCGCTACAACTATCTGCTCGGAGCGGCCGAGGGGGACATGGCCACCGGAGTCCTGGACGAAGCCATGTCAGAGATTCCGGGCGAGTATATTCTGATCGTCGAAGGGACGATCCCGACCCGGTCCAACGGGTTGTACTGCGTTATCGGGATGCGAAACGGGAAGCCGTTGACGGCCCTGCAGGCGGTTCGGAAACTGGGGGCCAAGGCCCGGTACGTGGTGGCCGCGGGCACCTGCGCGGCCTTCGGCGGGCCTTTCGCTGCCGCCCCTAACCCTTCCGAGTCGAAGCCTGTTCAGGCTGTGCTGGACAGGCGGGTGATCAACGTCCCCGGCTGCCCCATCCTTCCTGACTGGCTGATGGGGACGCTGGCGCACCTGAGCTGGTACGGGGAGCCGGAACTGGACGATTTGAACCGGCCGAAAATGTTCTACGGCGAAACTATCCACAACCTCTGCCAGCGGCGTACCTATTTCGACAACAGCATCTTTGCCAGGAAACCCGGCGAGCCCTGGTGCATGTACAAGATTGGGTGCAAGGGGCCGGTGACCTACGCCGACTGCCCTTACCGCCAGTGGAGCGGAGAGCACCTGAGCTGGCCGGTGAAGGCCAATACCCCATGTATAGGCTGTACCAGCCCGGAATTTCCCGACGGTGACATGCCCTTCTTTGAGCACCTTCCTGACGTAAAGCTGCCCGGTATTCAAACGACCGCCGACCGAATCGGGGCGGTAACCGCCGCTATTACCGCCCTGGGCATCGGCGGGCACTTGATTGCCAGCATTGTCACCGGCCGGCTGCCCTACACTCTTAAGAAAGGCTTTTCCGGTAACGGCATGCGCCAAAAACTGCAGGGATTGCTGCAGAAGCTGCGAAGCGGTTAGCGGTTGGCGGTGACAATCAGCTTACAAGCTCTTGCGCTTTTTGCCCACCGACAACCGAATTGGGAAGGACGAAACGCCGTGAAAAAAATTGTGGTTGGCCCGCTAACCCGGGCTAACAATTCCAGTTTCGTGGAGGTTATTGTAGAAAACAAGAAAGTAGTGGATGCCCGGTGCAGCGGGATCTTTTTCCGGGGCTTCGAGTCGATCCTCCGGGGGAGGGACCCCCGGGACGCCGGCTACCTGACCCAGCGGATCTGCGGGATATGTTCCTCGGCCCACGGTACGGCGGCGTCTTTCGCCCTGGAGAACGCTGCCGGCGTACGTCCTCCCCGAAACGGCAACCTGCTGCGCAACCTGATCCTGGGCGCCGACTTGCTGCAGAGCCACATCCGTAACTTTTACCTGTACAGCCTGCCGGATTACGTCCAGGGGCCGAACCTACGCCCCTTCATTCCCGGCTATACCAGAGGCTACCGTTTACCAAAAAAAACGAACGAGACTATGATTGAACACTACTTTCAGGCCGTAGAAACCAGCCGGCTGACTCACGAGCTGATGACCCTGCTGGGGGGTAAAGCCCCACACTCCCACGGCCTGCTGGCCGGAGGGAACTCCGTGCCCCCGTCGGCGGATATATTAATGGATTTTACCTCCAAGTTAAGAAAGATCAACGATTTTATAAGAAACACAATGATTCCCGACGTATTCACCCTGGCGAAGGCCTACCCGGACTATTACGAGATCGGATGCCGGACGCCCAACCTGTTGGAGTTCGGCCTTTTTCCCCTCAACGAAAACGACAATGAAAGGTTTTTTCCGGGAGGCGCCGTTGTCGACGGTCACCCGCAAAAGCTCGATACTTCAGCGATTAGTGAGTATCTGAAGTATTCATGGTTTGCCGAAAACGGTGAACCCCGGCACCCGTCCCGGGGGCGGACCGAGCCTGACCGGGAAAAGGAGGGCGCCTATTCATGGGTCAAAGCGCCCCGCTACGAGGGGAAGCCGATGGAAGGGGGACCTCTAGCCCGGCTCTGGATTAGAGGGGACTACCGGAAGGGTGTTTCCACCATGGACCGGACCGTTGCCCGTGTCCTGGAAGCGGAAATGATCGGGAAACTGATGGAGGGCTGGGTGGAAGAATTACGGCCGGGGGAGCCCGTTTTTGTCCCTTTCAAAGTACCCCGGGAGGCAGAAGGCGCCGGCCTGACAGGCGTCATGCGGGGTCCGCTGGGACACTGGCTGCGGATCGAAAGGGGAAGGATCGCCCATTATGAGATCATCACCCCCACCACGTGGAATTTTTCACCTCGTGATGATGAAGGCCGGTTGGGGCCGGTGGAAGAAGCCCTGATCGGAACGCCGGTCGAAGACGAGAACGAGCCGGTCGAGATAGGAAGGGTAGTCCGTGCCTTCGATGTGTGCTCGGCTTGCCAGGCTCACATCCTCGTACCGGCCGCGCCGGTTGGGAAAACAGTCATCCTGTGTTAAAACCGAAAAGCTTTCAGCATACCGGAGGTTATTCCGTGAAAAACCCGTTGCCGTCACTGACAAAGGGTAAACCCCGACATCCCTGGCCGGCCAGACTCCTGCACTGGTCCTACGCACCTGCCGTGCTTGTCTGCATTCTGAGCGGGTTCTATATCACTAAGCCGTCGCGCCTACGGGGCTTTAAAAATATGAACTCCGCACGGAAAGCTCATTTTATCGCGCAGTATATTCTCATTTGCTCCTACGTGGCCCGGGTCTACTATGGTTACATGACAAAAAACTACAAGGAGATCTTTCCAAGCCTCACGGATGTGCTCCGCATGCCGGAGTTCTTAAAATACGAACTCTTTCTTACCAGCAAGAAACCCAAGTATCCCAAATACAACCCCGGGCAAAAAACAGTATACACGAGCTTTGCCCTGCTCATCCCTGTGCAGATCGTGACCGGGCTGGGCCTGTACATCTCAAACAAATTTCAGAAGCCGGCCGCCCTGGCGGGCGGCCTGAATCCGCTGCGCAAACTGCACTACCTGGCAAGCGTGGCCATTTCCGCCATGGCCGCAGGGCACATCTATTTTGCCCTTACCGACAGCCTCAAGAAGCTCAAGTCCATGTTCACCGGCTATGAATAGCACTTGGGGTCAAATCCCAAAAATTCAAAAACTAAAAAACGCCGGCTGTCATCCCCGGCGTTATACCTAAAAAAGCTGCTGCTTGTACCGTGGTTTGGTTACACTTTGAACCTGGCTACCGCCGCCGATAAGTTTTCGGCCATCTTGGCCAGTTCACCGGCCGCCGAGGTGACCTCCTCGATGCTGGCGGAAATTTGTTCGGCCGCCGCGTTAAGCTGCTGCGTACCGTCGTTCGCCTGTTTGGAGCCCTCGGCCACGTCGCGGATCATCGACGTCGTGTGCCGGACGGCGGCAATGATCTCCTGGAGCGACTTGCCCGCCTTGCCGGCGACCTCGACGCCGGTCCGCACCTCGTTGATACCCTTGTCCATCGCCGTTACCGCATGATTGACCCCGTTCTGCACCCTGGTGATCAACCCGGCGATTTCCTTGGCGGCGTTCGCCGACTGCTCGGCCAGCTTGCGAACTTCCTCGGCCACAACGGCAAAACCGCGTCCCTGCTCGCCCGCCCTGGCCGCCTCAATGGCCGCGTTCAGCGCCAGGAGGTTGGTCTGGTCGGCAATCCCGGTGATGACATTAATGATGTCGCCGATCTGCTTGGAAATAACCCCCAGTTCCTGTACCGCTGCATTGACCTGCTGGGACGCGGCGGCAATGGCGTTAATCTTTTGTACGGTATCACTGACGGCTTCGTTGCCGCGCCGGGCCACATCCTGTACCCGTTGGGCATCGTCGGCCGCGGCCAGGGCGTTCTCGGTGCCCTGCAGGGAAACAGCCGATACCTCGTTGGTCGTGGAAGCCACCTCTTCCACGGTGGCGCTGACCTCTTCGGTGGCGGCGGCCAGCTCCTGGCTCTGGGCGGCCAGCGACTGGGCCAGCGCGTTGATGTTGACGACGAGTTCCCTCAGGTGTTCCCGCGTCCGGTTGACGGCCCCGGCAAGCTCGCCGATTTCATCTCTGGCCTTGACAATAACGGGCCTGGTGAAGTCGCCGTCAGCCAAACGGCGCATACCGTCCATCATCGCCTTGACCGGGCTCGTGATGGACCGCGTGATAAAAAACGTCAAAAGCGCGCCGGCCAGAAGAGCGAAAACACCAACGACAAGGATGGTCTGGCGTGTCGTCCTCAGGTCGCGCTGGGTTGCGGCAAGCGTGTCGTCGGTCTTCTGCCTGGTCGTAACAATGCGTTCGGCAAAAGTTTGATTAAGTTCAGTTGCTACAGGTGCAAGGGTCTTGCCAACAGCGGCGGCCTCCTCATATTTCCCGGCCTTAAGCAAGGGAATCATTTTCTCAGCAACAGCGGCGTCGTACTGCCTGACCTGGTTAAGGGCCTTTTCTATGTGGGGCCGGGTTTCGGGAGCCGAGTTCTCGATCCGTTCCTGCAGCAACTCTTCCGTCTTCTTAATCCCGTCGATATACTGGGCAAGGAATTTGGCTTCGTGATAGACCAAATAGCTCCGCATGCCCAGGACCGCCCCCTGGAAGGCCTCCTTGATCTCGTAGTCGAGGGTGATGCGCTGCACGCGCGTGTTTACGTAGCTCAGTTCGCCCTCCGAGGTGATCATTACCTTTACGCCTTCTACGATGATAACTGCCACCATTAGAAGCAGGATCAGAAAACCGCCGCCGATTTTTCGACCAACTGACAGCTTCATTTAAATAAACACCCTCCGTTGCTTGATTGGATTCAGCATGATTCTTGTGGAATAACCGCTTCCAGGATACCGGATTCAAACATCAAGCCGGCGCCAGTACCGGTTTTCCAAACACCCCCCTTGTAGGTCTTATTTGTTCTTTTCGGAACAAACAGCGTAAATCTTAACCCTACCGCTACCCGAGTAATTACCCGGAAAAGGTCCTATTATTAGACAACGTGCTTGATACCGAAAGGAGTTCAGCAATCGTCCAAAGATAACATTTAAAAAAGGGACACTGGTAAATTGCCCCGTGGTCCCCTTCTTGTTGGCGTTCCTATCAGCTATGCCTATTCCGCGAAGCGGAACTCCGGGCCGGCCTCGCGGGCGACGGCCAACGCCTCCCGGTACTCGGCCCCGGTGATGCGGCGATCCAGCTCGGGGTAGCGGCGAGCGTGGTGGGCCGGGTAATACTGGTCCATAATGTTGACGTAGGTCCGGGGGGAAATCTCCCGGGCCAAGAATGTCATCACTTCCTTCGTGCCGGCCAGCCCGTTCGGCAGGACCAGGTGCCGGACGATTAGCCCCCTGATGGCCACGCCCCGCTCGTCGACGACCAGGTCGCCGACCTGCCTGTGCATCTCCTTCACCGCCTGCCTGTTCACGCTGACGTAGTCCGGCGCCCCGGTGTAGCGGCGGGCCGTCGCATCGTCGCTGAACTTCATGTCGGGCATGTAGATGTCCACCACCCCGTCCAGGAGCTTCAGCGTTTCGACACTGTCGTAGCCGCCGGTGTTATACACGATAGGGACATCCAGCCCCCTGGCGACGGCGTCCGCCAGGGCTTTGAGGATTTGCGGCACGTAATGGGTCGGCGAGACGAGGTTGACGTTGTGACAGCCGGTATCCTGGAGGTCGAGCATCATGTTGGCGAGTTCGGCCGGCGAGACCGGGCGGCCCCGCCCGAGTGCGCTGATCTCCCAGTTCTGGCAGAAGACACAGCTCAGGTTGCAGTAGCTGAAGAAAACCGTCCCGGAGCCGCGGGTCCCGACCAGCACGCTCTCCTCGCCGAAATGCGGCCCGTAGTCGCTGACGATGGCCCGTTCCCCGGCGCCGCACAATCCCTTTTCGGCGTCTAGCCGCCGCGCCCGGCACCCGTGCCCGCACAGGCAGCACTCTTCCAGAATAACCCTGGCCGCTTCGGCCCTCTCCAGCAGCTCATCCCTTCCCACCCGCAACACCATCACCTCCGCGGGGGTCAGACTTACCGATTGTTACCCGTCTGCCATTATTTTGAATTTTGAATTTTTGAGACTTGACCCCAGCCGGTATTAGTTTTGTCGCGCGGCCGCAAACTAAACCAAAAGGAACTGGGAGTGAAACAACCATGGTGCAGATCGGCAATATTCACCTCGGCAAGGCCGAGACGGCGGAGCGCCCGAAGCTCGACGCCGGAGAAGCGTTTATCCTCTGGGATCTCCTGCTCTCCAGGTACGACATCATCCAGAAAACCCAGATCTACCAGAACTTCGCCCATGATCCCGACCTGAAGGCGCTTCTGGCTCAGGGACTGGCCGGCGTCCTGGAAAAACAGGTCAACGTCCTGGAAAAAGAAATGAACACTTTCAACCTGTCCCTTCCCTCAAGGCCGCCCAAGAGCATGCGGCTGCCTGACGTAAGCGCGATCATAGAAGACGAATTCATGTTCAGAGACGTGTTCTTCGGCATGCAGGGCTTCCTTGACTACCATGCCAGGACCATCCGCTCGTTCACCACCAACGATAAACTGCGTGCGCAGCTGATCAACTTCGCCGTCGATGAGCTGCACCTGTTCGATCTGATGGTCAAGTTCGGCAAGCTGAAGGGGTGGCTGCGCGTCCCGCCCTTTGTCCTATGAGAGGGTCAGACTTACCGATTGTTATTGATCTGCCAGCATTTGTCATTTTAAAGCCGGGAAGAACAGCCCCGCAGGCTAAAAGAGCGCCCCGCGGCGCTCTTTCAGCTACGATCTTGTGTGACAGCCTTCGATGAAACATCCCGTGAAGAGCTAGAGCATGCCGACTGGGCCGTACGGCCATACCCGCATGCCGCCCTCAACCGACTTGAGGTTCTTAAAACCCGCGCCCAGGAGGAAGCGGAAGGCCTCATAGGAGCGGATGCCCAGGTCGCACATGCAGACGATCTGCTTGTCGCGGGGCAGGTCCTTCACCGCTTCCCGCAGTTCGGCCATCACCACGTGCTTGAGCCGCGGGTCGTTGATGCGCCGCGAATTGAACTCTTTGTCGGTCCGGACATCGAGAAGCACGAAGTCGTCCCCCCGGTCCAGCTTCTCCTTCAGTTCGGCGACGCTGATGACCTCCACCGTCCCGTCCAGCTTGTTGCGCGTGGCATTCGCACAGTGCTGGAGCGGATCGACCGTCATGTTGAAGGGAGGCGCGTACGACAGGTCGATGTCGACGAGGTCGTCGACGGTGCCGCCGAAATGGATCACCGAGGCGGCGACGTCGACGCGCTTGGCCACCTCGCCCGGCCCGATCGCCTGCACGCCCAGGACGCGCCGCGTGGCCCTGTCGGCGATCAGCTTGAGAATCACCAGGCTGTGCCCCGGAGCGTAATGCGCCCGGTCGTGCTGCGGGGAAACGGTGGTCACGACGTCGTAGCCGAGTTCCTTGGCCTGCTTCTCTCCCAGCCCGGTACGCCCGGCGTTCCAGATCATCACCTGGAGGATGGCCGTCCCGAGGATGCCCTTGAACCGGGAGTCCTTGCCGGCCAGATTGTCGCCCACCACGCGCCCCTGCCGGTTGGCCGTGGTGGCCAGCGGCACGTAAACCTTGCGCCCGGTCAGGATGTGCAACGTTTCCACGCAGTCGCCGCAGGCGTAGATGTCCGGGTCGCTCGTGCGGCAGCGGTCGTCGACGAGGATGGCTCCCGTTTCGCCGATGGCCAGGCCGGCCTCGCGGGCTAGGGCGACGTTGGGCCGCACGCCGACGGCGACGAGGGCCAGCTCGGCGTCCAGGACGCGCTTGTCGGTGACCACCCGCGTCAGGCGGCCGTTTTCGTCCCCCTCAAAACGCATGACCTTCTCGGACACCAGGAACTCGATCCCCTGCGATTGCAGGCGCGTCTTGAACAGCAGCGCCATGTCGGGGTCCAGGACGCCGGGCAGTACCTGGTCCTGGAACTCGACGACGGTTGTCAGAATCTTCAGGTTGGCGAGGGCGCCGGCGACCTCCATCCCGATAAAGCCGGCCCCCACGACCACCGCTTCCTGCACTTCCGGCAGGTACTCCTTGATGGCCTGGGCGTCGGAGGGTTCCTTCAATTTGAAGACGCCTTTCAGGTTAATGCCTTCAATCGGCGGTATAACAGGGTTGGCCCCCGTGGCGATCACCAGCTTGTCGTAAAGGAAGACCATTTCCTCCCCCGTGCGCACGTCCCGCGCCCGGACCTGCCTGGCGGCCCGGTCGACAGCCAGTGCCTCCGTTCCGGTAAGAACCCTGATCCCGCGCTCCCGGGCAAAGTATCCGGTGTCCCGGGGCACCCAGTAAGCGGTATCGAAGAGGTCCTGGAAATCCGGGACCTGGTCGTCCAGGTAGAAGGGCATCCCGCACCCCGCGTAGGAAATGAAGTCGCTCTTTTCCAAAATGGTGATTTCGGCGTTGGGCATCAGCCGGCGTGCCCTGGCCGCCGCCTTGGGACCGGCCGCGACGCCCCCGATGACGACTATTCTCATCCGTTCCGACAACCTTTACCCCTCCAAGCAAAAGTCAAAATAGTGTGACTTGTAACAACGGCTGATCCTTGATTAGCCCGATCCTTGCCGCATATACTTAACGAAAACTTCGCTGCCGCTTACCCTTTTCCCTACCGCGCCGGCCATTTAGCTCATAAAGTTTGTGATTAAGGCTGCAATCACCGCCTCTCACAATCTCAAAGCTCCGAGGTCCGGCATCACCGAATGCTGTCTTACTGCCATCTCCGGTCACCATGGTCAACATTGTACCATCTTCAGCCGGGCGAGTTGACAAGGCTTTAAGAAAAAGAGAATGGTTGCATAATAAGCTTGAGATACAGATGAGGAGGCGTCCCATGCAAATTCAATCCCTGACTGAATTTGAAAACACGGTGCAAAAGGAATGGCTCGGCAGCACGGTGAAGGTCACCAAGGCCGACGCCGCTCCGGCGATTGAGATGCGGTTAAACGATGCCCGTGTCATTGACTGGGAGGACGTCGAGGACGGGATCAAGGAAAAATACCCGCGCGACAGCAAGTTCTTCGTCTTCTCCGGGAAATCCATACGGCCGAACGCACTGATGGATAGGGATACCCCCTGCGCGGTCGTCGTCCACGTCGACGGCGAAACCACCTACGACGTAAGGCCGCATCGCCTCGTGATCGTCAGTGACGAAGAAGTCGTCCAGGTAAGCCAGGTCCATTAAACGAAGGCGTTGGGTTTTGGGTGCTCGGCCTATGCGCTAAGCGCTTAGGCCTGGTGGCAGGCCACCCAGTGTCCCGGTGCGGCCTCCCTCAATTTGGGCTCGTTTTCCCGGCAGATTGCCTGGCACAGCCTGCAGCGCGTGTGAAAGCGGCAGCCCATGGGAGGGTTGACGGGACTGGGGATCTCTCCCTCGAGCCTGATCCTTTCCCTGTTTAGTCCCGGCTTGGGGACGGGAATGGCGGACATCAGCGCCTGGGTGTAGGGGTGCAAGGGGCGGCTGTAAAGCTCCTTGTCGGTCGCCAGTTCGACCAGTTTTCCCAGGTACATGACGCCGACCCGGTCGCTGACGTGCTTGACCACGTTGAGCCCGTGCGCGATAAAGAGGTAGGTCAGCCCGAACTCGTCCTGCAGGTCCTTCAGGAGGTTGAGGATCTGTGACTGGATGGAAACGTCGAGCGCCGATACCGGCTCGTCGCAGATGATCACCTTGGGGTTCAGGGCCAGGGCCCTGGCAATCCCCACCCTCTGGCGCTGTCCGCCGCTGAATTCGTGGGGGTAACGGCGGGCATGATAAGGTGCAAGCCCCACCCGGTTCAGCAGTTCGAAAACCCGTTGTTCCCGGTCCCGGCGGCTGCCGATGCCGTGCACGCGCAGGGGCTCGGCGATGATCTCCCCCACCGACATGCGGGGATTAAGCGAAGAATACGGGTCCTGGAAAATAATCTGGATGTCCCGGCGAATGGCCCGCATCTCCCGCCGGGAAACATTGACGATATCGCGTCCCTCAAAAATAATGCTTCCCGACGTCGGCCGGATGAGCCGCATCAGCAGCCGGCCGGTGGTCGTCTTGCCGCAGCCGCTTTCCCCCACCAGTCCGAGCGTCTCACCCCTGTAGATACTGAAACTGACATTGTCGACGGCCTTGACGACCGCCTTTTTCCGGCCGAAGACACCGCTTGAGACCGGGAAGTATTTGGTCAACCCTTCGACCTTGATAATCGCGTCGCTAACTGACATGGGCGATCGCCTCCCCTCCGGCCTGGCTCAGCCAGCAACTTACCCGGCGTCCGGACTCTACCTCGACGAGCTGCGGCCTGTGGGTATGACAGCGGGCGGAGGCCAGGGGACAGCGGGGGGCAAAAGCGCACCCTTGCGGCAGGTGGAGCAGATTGGGCACCACCCCGTCGATGGCGTACAGGCGCTCGCTGTCCTGATCAAGCTTGGGAATCGACTCCAGCAGGCCCTGGGTATAAGGATGAAGCGGCTGGTTAAAAAGGTCGTTGACGGGAGCCTCCTCGACGATGCGCCCTGCATACATAACCACGGCGCGGTCGGCCGTTTCGGCCACGACGGCCAGGTCGTGCGTGATCAGGATGATGGCCATGCCGAGCTGTTGCTGCAGGTCCTTCATCAGGTCCAGGATTTGCGCCTGGATGGTGACGTCCAGCGCCGTCGTCGGTTCGTCGGCAATCAACAACTGGGGACGGCAGCAGAGGGCCATGGCAATCATGACCCGTTGGCGCATCCCGCCGCTCATCTGGTGCGGGTAATCCGCGACACGTTTCTGCGGCGAGGGGATGCCGGTTAGAGCCAGCATTTCAATAGCCTTGTCCCATGCCTCTTTCCTGGACATGTTCTGGTGGATCATCAGCGATTCGGCAATCTGGCTGCCTACCGTGAAGACGGGGTTCAAGGAAGTCATCGGCTCCTGAAAAATCATCGAAATCCGGTTGCCCCTGATCTCCCGCATTTCCTTTTCACTCTTCGCCAGCAGGTCCTCTCCGCCGAACAGGATCCTCCCACCGACGATCCGCCCCGGAGGATTGGGCACCAGGCGCATTACCGAAAGGGCTGTTATACTCTTGCCGCTCCCCGATTCGCCCACAACGGCCAGGGTTTCTCCCTTGCGCAGGTGCATCGACACCCCGTCGACGGCCGGCACAACCCCTTCGTCCGTGAAGAAATGCGTTCGTAAGTTTTCTATCTCTAGTAACTGGTCCGCCATAGGTCAATCTTATCTCCTTCCAGGATGCGTCCCAAAACGGCATTAGACATTAGGATAAGAAGCTTTGCATCGGCTGAGCCGATGCTTTCCTTGTTTCCTAGCGCCTAATGCCTAATGCCCAGTGCTACGCGTTAGCGCCTGAGGCGCGGATCAAGCGCGTCCCGCAACCCGTCGCCGAAAAGGTTGAAGGCCATTACGGTCAGGGTGATGGCGATACCGGGGAAATAGACGAGGTGCGGTGCATTGAAGATGTAGGCCCTCCCGCTGCCCAGCATCGTCCCCCATTCAGCGTACGGCGGCTGCACGCCCAGCCCCAGGAACCCGAGCGCGGCGGCCTCCAGGATGGCCGTGGAAACGCCCAGCGTGGACCGAACGATGATGGGCCCCATCACGTTGGGCAGGACGTGGCGGAAAATGATGGCGTGATCGGGGTTGCCGATGGCCCGGGCGGCCTGGACGTAGTCGTTTTCCTTTATGGAAAGCACCGAGCCCCTGACGATCCGCGCGTATTCGGGGATGGATACGATGGCGATGGCGATGATGGCGTTTTCCACGCCCTTGCCCAGGATGGCCATAAAGGCGATGGCCAGGAGCAGCGACGGGAAAGCCAGCATGATATCCATAAAGCGCATGATCAGGTTGTCGATCCAACGGCCGTAGTAACCGGCCACGGCGCCGAGGACGATCCCGCAGGTGACGGCGATGCCGACGGCCAGGAAACCGACCTTCAGGGACACCTGCGCCCCGAAGATAATGCGGCTCAGGATGTCCCTGCCCAGCTCGTCGGTACCCAGCCAGTGGGCGGCGCTCGGAGATTGCAGCGCCTTGGGCATTTCCCCGTAATACGGGTCATAGGGGGCCACCAGGGGGGCGGCGACGGCCACGAAGGCCAGCCCGGCCAGAAAAACAAGGCTGCCGAGCGCAATCCTGTTTCTCCTCAGCCGGCGCCAGAAATCGCCCCAAAAGCTGTAACGTTCCGCCTCCGCTGCCGGCACAGTCAATACGTTTGCCTGACTCACCCTGAATCTCCTCCATAGTGCACTGAGCATTGGGCATTTGATTAGCTATGAATACCGAATACGCGGATCCAGGAAAGCGTAGAGTATGTCCACCGCCAGGTTGGTTATGACAAACACGGTCGCCCACAAAATGACGGCCCCCTGGACGACGGGGTAATCGGCCGCAAGGATGCCGCTGACCAGGAAGAAACCGATCCCCGGCCAGGAGAACACAGTTTCGGTAAGCACGGCCCCGCCGAGGAGAATGCCCAGTTGCAAGCCGATGACGGTCACTATGGGGATGAGCGCGTTGCGCAGGGCGTGCTTGTAAACGACCAGACCTTCGCTCAAACCCTTAGCCCGGGCGGTGCGTATGTAATCCTGGCGGATGACCTCCAGCATCGTGGAGCGCGTCATCCGGGCGATGATCGCGGTCGAATAAGAAGCCAGCGCAACGGCGGGCAGCACCAGGTGGGCCAGCGCCGACTTCAAGGCGGCCCAGTCCCCGGTCAGGATGCTGTCCAGGACGTAAAACCCGGTAATGTGCGACGGCTCCATCCCGATATCGATCCGGCCGGCCACCGGCAGCCAGCCCAGGTTTACCGAAAAGAAGATAATCAACATCAGGCCCAGCCAGAAAATGGGCATGGACACGCCCAAGAGGGCGCCCACCATACTTAGATAGTCAAAGAACGAGTATTGCTTGACAGCCGAGATAACGCCCACGGTGACGCCCACCAGGGCGGCGAGAAAGATGGCCGCGAGCGCCAGTTCCACGGTGGCCGGAAAACGCTTGAGGAGTTCCTCGGTCACGGGCGTCCTGGTCATCAATGACCTGCCGAAATCCCCGTGGACGATGTCCCAGATAAACCGCCCGAACTGCACGTAGATCGGGTCGTTAAGCCCCAGTTCCTCACGCAGGGCTTCAATCTGCTGGGTCGTGGCGTGCTGGCCGAGCATCAGGGCCGCGGGGTCGGTGGTGAACAGGTGCAGCACCAGGAAAACAAAAAGGCTGACCCCCAGGAGCACCGGAAATAACATCAGGAGTCGCTTAAGGATGTACTTTAACATCGCTGTCACTCCACACTAAATTAGCCTGGATCCGAAACACCAGCGCAGACATTAAGCGCTAAGCATCAAGCACTAGGAATTGAGAAACGGTTTCCCCATCGCCCGCATCCTAATGCTTATAGCTTAATGCTTACAGCTAATAAGTGGCGCAAGTATGGCTCCGTTACGGAGCCATACTTGCTTGGTACCCTTGACTTGTCGGTTACTTGTCGACGCCCTTGAAGAAGATGGTGCCCGTCGGATGGAGCTTGAAGCCCTTGACGTCCGGCCTGTAGGCGGCCATCGAGGTGGCGTGCGTCAGGTAGACCCAGGGGGCTTCCTCGAGGACGATCTTCTGCAGTTCGCTGTAGATCTGGGCGCGCTTGGCGGGATCCATTTCTTCGCGGCCCTGCTTCAGCAGTTCGTCGACCTTGGGGTTCTTGTACTTGGCGGAGTTCAGGCTGGACTCGATTTCATTGCTGTCGAAAAGCGAGAGGAAGTTGTCCGGGTCACCGTTGTCGCCGATCCAGCCGTACAGGAAGCAGTCACCTTCCTCGGCCTTAAACAAAGCGTCCTTGTACTCTTTCCACGGCCAGGTCTTGATTTCGCTCTGGATGCCGATCTTAAGCAGGTCGGCCTGGATGGCGGCGGCCAGCTTGTCGGCGACCGGGTTGTACGGCCGCGGGTTGGTGTAGGCCATAATGGTGATCTTCAGCCCGTCGGGGTAACCAGCCTCGGCCAGGAGCTGCTTGGCCTTTTCCGGGTCGTAGGGCAGGGGCTTAAGGTTGGGGTCGTAGCCGGGCATGAAGGACGGCAGCGGGCCGTTGGCCGTCGTCGCGTAGCCCTGGTAGAGATACTGGCTCAGGTTTTCGCGGTTGATGGCCATGCTGACGGCCTGGCGCAGCTTGACGTTGTCAAACGGCTTCTTATGGGTCAAGAAGCCGAAGTAGTTGATGTTCATGCCCGGGTCCTTGATAACCGTTATGCCGGCTTCTTCGAGCTTCTTGACGTCGTTCGGGTCCACGCCGTCCATGGCGTCGATGGCGCCGGTCATGAGCTCGCTGGCGCGCACGGAGTTCTCCTTGGTGAACTTGAAGACGAGCTTGTCGATCGCAGGCTTGTCGCCCCAGTACTCTTCGTTTCTTTCCAGGACGATCTGCTGGCCGGGTTCCCACTTCACGAACTTGAACGGGCCGGTGCCGACCGGGTTCTTGATGAAGTCGGCCCCGTACTTCTGCACCGCCGCGGGGCTGACGATGGGCGCGGCGAGGGACATCGCCAGGTTAGCCAGGAACGGGGCATACGGCGCGTTGAGGATGAACTTCACGGTGTACTCATCGACGACCTCAACCTTCTGTACGGGTCCGAAGGTGAAGGAGGCGTAAGGCATGTCGTCGGTGCGGTTCGGAGGCAGCTGGCGCTCGATGCTGAACTTCACGGCCTCGGCGTTGAACGGGGTACCGTCGTGGAACTTCACGCCCTGGCGGAGCTTGAAGGTCCACTCCTTGCCGTCCGGAGAGCAGGACCACTCGGTGGCCAGGCCGGGTTCGACCTCGGTGCTGCCTTCCTTGTACTGCACCAGGTTTTCAAAAACGTTAACGATGACTTTGGCCGATTCGCCGTCGTCGACGTAGGCCGGGTCAAGACCGCGCGGGTCGGAGCCCTGGGCGAAGACGAAGGTCTTTTCCTTGGCCTGTTCGGTCGCCTTGCCGCCGCCGCAGCCGGCTAAAGCCGAACCCAGCAGGGCGATGGCAAGCACTACTGCCAGAATCTTGGGAACACGAAACATTTACAGAGCACACTTCCTTTCGTTTAAATAGATCCTTTCAGCGGTTCTCCGCGTTAGAGGCTGGCCATCCCTCCTTCATCTCTTAATTTCAGCCGTTTTCTAGCCAACTAGGTACTTTCTACGTTTAATTTAACAATCCTGTTCAAACCGCCACATTTTTGACACATGCATAATAATGCAAAACCTTGCAAAAACCCTAAACAATCTTCCAGGATTATGCATAATCTTACATATTTCTTCGCCCTGCTCCCGGGCCAAGGCTTACCCACAGAGGAACAACAGGCATAACGGATCAGTTCTCTGATTTAGGCCGCCACGCATACAGGAAACGGTTGCTGGCCGTGTTTACGATCAGGATTTTATCGCCGTGCTCGACTTTGATGAGCCCGCCGGCGAAATCAATCATCCTGCACCCGCGCAGTTCCTTCTGGTACCCGTCCCCGTCCTCCAGGACCAGGACGTAAACCTGCCCCACCTCAAACACGCGAACATCTCCTTCCTTAAACAACTGATCTCTCAATATCCAACCTTGCAAATTTCTTCGGGTCCAACGGCCTACGGCTTATGGCCTAGGACCGAATGGGCCAGCGCCCGCTCAGCCAACTGGCTGATCGTAAAGCTTCGCAACTCCCCGTCTTCCCATATCTCGACCTTGCTCGCGTCGGGCAGGAGTCCGGCCAGCGAGGGGCCGGCGACCTTAAGCTTGCCCAGAGCCCAGGCCGCGTAACCGCGTATTTCCGGGTCGGGGTCCTCCAGCAGGGGCTCGACCTCGGGAATGGCGTAAGCAACCAGTTCCGGATGCTGTTCCCCGACCCGCCCTATGGCCCAGAGCACCCCTCTGCGCAGGGGTTCGTCATCCAGATGGTTGTAAACAAGGTTGGCAGCAAAGTCGCCGTAAAGGTCCGGGCAGCGGGCGATGATGTCGCCGACCGCCTCGGGAACGCTCCAGGCCATATTCCCCGACTCGTGATTCAGCATCCAGAAAAGGCGGCGGATGATTTCCCGCACGGCCTCCGGGTCCCCGGACGCCCTTTCGGCCGCTATCCTGCCCAGGGCCGCGACGGCGCGCCACCGCCGGTCGCCCTCGCGCTCGTACAACAGGGAGATGAGGTAGCGTACCGTGGCGGGTTGCGCGCGCGCCAGGTTAACAACGGCATCGATGCCGCTGTTATCAATCAGGTCGATCATCTCCGCTCTGGACGCCAATCCTCCCACCTCCCCCGCAAGCCGATAATTCAACGCGCATCCCCGCCATCCCTTTATGGGGCGGACCGGTCTTTGATCGGCGTGGGGCACTTGTCCTATAATCTTGCCAGGAACGGGTTCTGTTTCGGCATCCTTTCATATCATAGGAGGAGCGTTGACGTGACCGTCGGGGTCTTCTTGCACCTGGGGAAGACGACCTGCATAAGAAGCGACTTTTGCCTGCGGAACTGCCGCCTCGCGCACCCGGCCAAGTGCTGCGGCCGGGCCGACCCGCCCTTTTCGGCCTGGGAACTCATTCCGCTGTTTCTCGAACACATGGACCTTTTGGAAGAACTCGTGGAGCGCTCGCAGGGCTATATTCTCGACCCCAGGCGGGCGGTCATGGAAAGACAGGACCGGTCGCCCTGCCCGGCATGCACCGCAACGGGGTGCTTCCTGCCGCTGGACCTGCGGCCGGCCCTCTGCCGCCACTACATCTGCCAGCCGTTCGCCCGCGAGGTGATCCCGCGCATCTCCCGCTACGCGGAATGGCAAGTGTTCCAGGAACAGCAGATGAACGTTTACCGGGAACGCCGCCGGAGCAGGATCGTCCCCCTGCTGGCGGTGCACCTGGCGGCGGTCCTGGGCGACAAGCCGTTGCGGCTTGGCCCCCGCGACCCCCGCCTGCGGGTGATCCGGGAAAAGCTGGCCGGCGCGGCGCATGTCTTTTTGCCTGAATACGACCGCGTCCTGCGGACCTTAAGTGAGCTTAACGGAGAGAACCGCGAGTTAAGAATCGAGGTCCAGATATAAAGAGGCTAATGAAGCCTCCGGTAGGCCTCCTCCAGCGCCTCCAGGTCATTCCGGATCCTGGCGATGTGCCGCTCGACCAGTTCCCGCGACCTCCCGTCCACCTTGCGCCGGGCCTGCTCGTAGCTCCTGATCCCCATCGCGGTGCCGCGGTGCAGCGAACGCAAGACCTTTTTGCACCCGCCCCGGCCCGACAGCCGGACAGTCTGCACGAGCCCGGCCATCATCCCCTTCAGTCCGGGGTTCCGGCGGGCTTCCCCGCCGGCGTCCCGGATAAAGGAGGCTAGTTCTTCCGCCATCTCGAACCGGCTGTTCTTCAGCTCCCTGAGCCGGCCGCGGACGTAGGCGTCATCGACGCGGTTGAGGGCGTCGGTGTAAGCGCTGATCGCCATGTAACAACCCTCGAGCAACTGGTTTAAAACGTTGAGATCCCCGTTTCGCAAGCCTGTTCACCCTCCTTGTGCCTATTCGGTCGTCGGTCCTCGGCCGTCAGTCGTCTGACTCGAAGGAATTCGTAGACACAGATTCCAGGATCATATTATCTTGTGCCTTGATTTATTATGGCCGGACGCATCCAGGGGTATCGAAGGTTTCATGCCGTACCGCTTTCTAATAATGTCACTTATTGTCATAGAGAGCATAAACTGGCATAAAGTATTTCTTGGATTGGGAGGGCTTGGCTTGACGGTAATGATGCGCAACATCACCGGGAATATCGCGGATCAAGAGGATAAAACCGAAGACATCCAGGATAAACCCGAAGGAGGACAAGACGGTGTCAGCCATACCCCGGGCGAACCCGGGAAGGTCCAGGACGTAACCGGGGAGGGCCCGGACGGCTACGAAGGCGTGCAAGACGGGGCCGGCGCAGGGCAGGATGACGGAGCGGTGCAAACCCTCAAGGAGAAAAAGGGCGGGGAATCCCCAGAAAAACCGAAACTTGGACCGAGGAGGTTCTGCGAACTCGACATCCCCTATCCCGAACCGCAGGTAGCCGGACGGAACCTGCATTACGCCAAATTATTGCTCGAGGACTATGCAGGTCCCACAAGCGAACTGACCGCCGTTCACCAGTATATCTACCACCATTTCACCCTCGAAGAGGATTACCCCGACGTGGCCGAACTCGAAGAATGCATCTCCATTATGGAGATGCGTCACATGGAACTGCTGGCCGAAACGATCCTCCTCCTCGGGGGCGACCCCCGTTTCTGGCACATCCGATTCCGGCCCGTATACTGGAACGCTTCCCTTCCCTTCTACGGCAAGGGCGTTTGCGACCGTCTCCTGGCCGACATCAAGGCTGAAGAAGACGCCATCAAGCAATACCGCAAACACCAGCAAATGATTGGCGATCCGCACATCAAGGCCCTGCTCGAACGGATCATCGTCGATGAGGAACACCATCTCAATTTGTTCAGGCAGGCCTACGAAAAATATTGCCCCGACGGCGCCGGCAAGACGGCGCGCCGGCACCCTTTTTCTTTCGGCCTGCGTTGGCGCTAGCGGCTGTCAGCTGTTCGCTTTTGGCCGTTAGATCCTGATGTACAAATATTAGAAAACGCCGGTTGGATTCGGCGTGCAGAATATCGGACATAAGGGACAGACGTATACAGAAGGCCCGGCCGGGCAACCGGCCGGGCCTTTCTTAGAGGTCAGGCCCTCGGATTTTTGGATTCTCGATGCGAGGCCATCGCTCAGCGCCTGTATGTAAAGGCCCGCCAGGATTCTTACAATACAGTAGGGCACTCGATCTTAACACTTAATGTCGAACGCTTAATGCCACATTTGGGGGACCTGCTGGATTACTGGTATAATATTGTCGAAATGTGAAAGGGGTGGGAACACATTGGAATACCCGACAGCGGAACAAACGGCGCCGAGGAAAAGGAGACGCCGCCCCCTTTGGCCCAACGTCGTCGCCTGGCTTCTCGTCCTGGCCCTCTGGGGCGGGCTCGCCTACGGCGGGTTCTACTATACAAAGCAATACGTCGACCGGTCGATGCGCAACATCCAGGAGACCAACGCCCTGCAGATCCAGGCCCTCGAAGAAAGGCTGAGCGCCCTGGCCGCTGAGATGGACGCCGTTGAAGCCGCTCTGCAGGATACCGGCAAGACGCTCTCCAGTTCCGATACCACGCGGCAGGCGCTGAACGAAAAGATCGAGGCCCTGGACGCGCAGCTCAAGAACCTCGAAAAAAGCCTGAACATCCTCAAGGAGGCGCCCAATGCGCGCCGTTAACCTTTTTCTCCTTTTTCTCACCGCCCCGCTCATCGGCATGGTCCTGGCCCTGACCTGCATCCCCGCCCCTTTTGAGACCCGGGCGCAGGCCGTGCTTATTCCGACGGCCGGCCTGGAGGCGCGCCTCGCCGCGGCGGAAGAAAAAGCGGCCCGGCTCGAAGAGAGGGCGGGGCTTTTCCACGCCTCGGCGGAGGAACAGCAACGCGCCTACGAGGAGCAGAAGAAAATCCTGGCCGCACTGGCCGGCAAGAGCGGCCAGCAGAAAAAGCTTTCCGACGACATCTACGAGCAGCGCATCCTGGACTGGCTGGGGCCGGCGACGGCGGTGCACCGCTCGTCCCGCGTCGAGATTAAAATCTTCCCGCTCAAGGGGATCGGCTACAGGGGTTACATCGCCAAAATCAAGCAGTACGACCCGCGCGCCGTCAGGGTGGTCCTGGGTGAGGGCCGGTACGGCGGCAGCGAAACGACCGCCGAGGCGGTCGCCCGCACCGGCGCGATTTTCGGCGTTAACGGCGGGGGCTTCGCCAAGGGCACCCTGGACGGACGCCCGGCCATCCTGCCCATGGGCAATACGATGATCGACGGGGAGCTGGTCAACGACTTCGCGCCTTCGCACTCAGACCTCTACTTCGCCGGCCTGACCAGAACCGGAGACCTCGTGGGCGGTATCTATTTTTCCGAAAAAGACCTCATGCGCAGCAAGGCCTATCAAGGCGTGAGCTTCGTGCCCATCCTCATCCAGAAAGGAAAGCCGCTCCCGATCCCCAAAAAGTGGCAGAACCAGAGACAGCCCCGCACCCTGATCGGCGAATACGCCAACGGCGACCTGATCTTCATCGTGGTCGACGGCAGGCAGGCCGACTGGAGCAGCGGCGTGACCCTGGAAGAGCTGCAGAGCAAGCTGATCGACTTCGGCGTTAAGGACGCCTACAACCTGGACGGCGGCGGCTCGAGCGCCTTCGTCTTTAAAGGAAAACTCCTCAACCGCCCGTCCGACGGCAAACAGCGGCCCGTACCCACCAACTTTGTCGTGATGCCCTGAATACTTATTTCCTAATCCTTTACGTTTTTCGCCCAACCGGGCGGGATGAGGGCTTCGGAGGTACCATCCCGCAGCCGCAGCTTGTCGCGGTCACCGATCTTGATCCCCTTGCCGCGGTGCTTTTCGGTCAGGCGGACGACGGCCACGTTGGACTTACCGGCCTCGTTTTTAACCCGGAAGAGGATCAACTTTTTACCCTTGGGTTTCTTGGTCTCTCCAAGCGCCTTGACGACGTCCTCGACGTCGACGACGCAGTTCAGCTTGCCCTTGACGGCGGCCACCTTGACCATCTTGCCGGCGCTGTAGCCGGCGTAGACGGCGAACTCGCACTTGTCATAGTCGCCCCGGCACCGCCAGTTCAACTCGACCGTCTCGGCCTCACCGTTGTCGCCGTAATCGACGGCGGCGCGCAGGTGCCTGGGAGCCAGGAGCCTCTTCGCGATGATGTCCTTGTACTTATCCCCGTCGCCCGGCACCAGGGGCGTTACCGTCCTCTCCCGGACGGCGAACCGGGTTTCGACGTCGGCTTCATCCTTGCCGTACGCGACGGTCACGATCCTGTCGGTGCCGTTTTCGTCCACGACGTAGAAGCAGTCTTCCAGGTCCCACGTTCCGACCTGGGCCCTGGTCACCAGCGCCCGGCCGGCCCAGACTCCCTTGTCGTACGCCAGTTCGGCCTGCAGGAGATCGGTCGACCTGGCTTTCTTGAAGATCAGGTACACTTTCTGCGCGGTGTCCACGTTCAAGAAAGTAGCCTCGAAGTATACCGCCTTGCTGACGTTTTCGCCGACCCAAACGGTTTCCGGCTCAATGTCCAGATCGGCCACCGCCGGGTCACCGCCCGTCGCCAGCGCCGGGACGGCCAGCAGGCAGACGGCCACGACGGCCACGACGGCCAGCGCCACCCTGAAAACGATCCTTTGCAAAACCATCTTCCCCTCCTGAATATGGTCTCGAAAGCTTTTCAACCATGCTATTCGGAGGGGCGGGCGGCCTTTCCGGGGGCGCGTCTTGAACATTATTTAATTTAATAGATCTTTTAGAAAGTCAGTGGTCCTTGATGCGGCTTGGTAAGGACAAGCACAAACTTCCGCACCAGTTCCGGGTCAAACTGCTTTCCGGCGCCCTTTTGCAGCTCGGCCAGGGCCTCTTCGCGGGACATCGCCTTGCGGTACGGCCGGTCGCTGGTCATCGCGTCGTAGGCGTCGGCGATGGCCAGGATGCGGCACTCCAGCGGGATCTCTTCTCCTTTCAGCCCCAGGGGATACCCTTCGCCGTTCCACCATTCGTGGTGTTTTAAAATCCAGTCGGCGATCAGCACCAGGTCGGGCATGGACTGCGCGATGCGGTAGCCGATCTCGGAATGCCGCCGTATTTCAGCGGTTTCCTCGGCCGTCAGGGGCCCGGGCTTGAATAAGATGCCGTCCGGTATGCCCACCTTGCCGATGTCGTGGAACTGGGCCAGCAGGCACAAATCTTTAAGCCTGTTTTTGGGCACGCCCACCGCCTTGCCCAGCGCAATGACCAGGGCCTGCAGGCGCTCGGCGTGCCCCCCGGTGATGAAATCCTTCTCCTCCAACGCTTTAAGGAGTATCTTGACGGCGGCGCCCCGGGTGCCCTCGTTCCGCTGCAGCTTGGCCCGGTACATGTTGTTGTCGGCTTCTTTGAACAGCTCGTTCAGGTCGTTCAGCCCTTCGCCCCCGACGGCAAACCCGATGGAAATGCTCAGCGGGATCTCCGGGTCGCGGCTGTTGTATTCGGCAACGGCCTCTTCGATCCGCAGGCAGGCCGCCTGCACGGCCTCCTGATCGCTGTTGGGCAGCAAAACGGCGAACTCGTCACCCCCTATCCTGGCCACCATGTCCCCGGCGCGGAAACACTTCCGGAGGACGTCGGCAGTCGCCGCGAGCAGGGCGTCGCCGGCGTCGTGCCCCATGGTGTCGTTAACGAACTTTAAGGCGTCGAGGTCGCAGATGATGAGGCCCACCGGCGCGTGGCGCCCGTCCGCCAGACGCCGCATCTCTTGCTCGAAATAGGTGCGGTTGTACAATCCCGTCAGAGAGTCGTGCAGGCTCAAGTATTTCAGCTGCTCTTCCATGCGCTTGCGCTCGGTGATGTCCAGGAAGCTTTCGAGAAGGTACTTTTTGCCCTTCAGGATTAGAGGCACCGCACTCTTGATAATGGGGATTCTCCGGCCCTGAGCGGTGATGAGCACGCGTTCCGACCGGTCGACATCCTGTCCGAGGTCGGTGATCGGGCATTTCCCCTTCTCCGCGGGGCAGATGAACTCGTGGCACACCCTGCCGATGATCTCTTCCCTGGGCGCGCCGATCATCTCCAGGGCGGCGCGGTTGACGTCGACGATTCTGTGTTCATCCTCATCAATGAGGACAGTGCCGCAGTTGATGGAATCCAGGATGAGGTGAAGCCGGCTCTCCCGCTCTTTGATCTCCTGCCGGGAGGCATCCAGGGCTTTAAGCATCCCGTTGATCTCCCGGGCAAGTCCCGAGAGTTCGTCCTGCCCGGCAGCGGCAGCCAGCCGCAATGAGGAATCGCCTGCGGCGGTTATCTTACCCACGTCCCTGCTCAGCCGGGCGACCCGGGACAGCACCGCCCGGTCCAGCAGTATCATCATGACACCGCTGAATACCAGGCCTACCGCCAGAAGCGAGAGAACAAGAAGCCCTACCGTCGCCTGCCCCTGCCTGTATATGTCCCGCGGCATATGCACCCGCATAATGAGGGCCGGCTTTCCGTAAATGTCCTTCACCAGAGCGTATCCGGCAACCGACCTGTCATCGAGCACGCTGACAAACACAGGAGCGTCCCCGGTCAGGCGGGTCCGGGCCTTCACAAAATCCGCCGGTACCGCGGCATCGCGGATCGAATGAACGGCGAGAGAAAGGTGGGTGATCGCAGCCAGGCGCTCAATCTCCCCGGCGTCGAGCCAGCGGCCCATAATCAGCGAGCCTCTGGCCGGCCCCTCCTTCGCGCTGGTCAGGATGGGACGCGAAGCGACCAGCACGGGGCCCTCGGGCAGGACCAACAGGCCTGCTACGCCGCTTCCGGTGCCAGGGCCGGACAAAAGCGGCCCGCCGGCAGCCAGATGTTTCTTCAGGCTTTCCGGCACCGGCAGCACGCGCTCGCCGCCGGCATCCATGCTTCTGCCGAAGACTGTACGGGCAGAAGAATCCACGATGAGCAAATGGTTGATCCGGAGGTTCTTAAAGGTCTCCGCCGAGAGATTGGCTCTCACGTATGCCGCGTTGGCGTCCTGCACAAAGACGTACGTATCGTCCCAGGCGGCCCAGTCGACGGCCGTGCCGTCCAGGGTGGCGATGTTGTTCTCCAGAGCGTCGAGCGCCCGTTCGACATTGCGGCGGACAAACTGCTCTTCCAGCCGCGCGAAACCCTTCAGGACAACATTCTGGAAAGCGCAGTAGAGAACGGCCACCAAAAGCGCAAGGGCCAGGGCAACGATCAGCAGCGTTTTTCGGCGAATTGTCAAAGCTAACGCCCCCAAACGGCAGGCTGTAAAAACCGGGAAAGCAGGTTCACAAGGGCTCTTCGGCACGACAAGATGTATTCGGACAGTTTCTTCCCACAGTCTGATCGTCAAAAACCATTCCGTTCTTTAAGAGCTCGGCAAACTTTTCCACGAGCTGCGGGTCGAACTGCGTTCCGGCCATCCGCCTGAGTTCGGCCAAAGCCTCTTCGCGGGACATCGCCTTGCGGTACGGCCGGTCGCTGGTCATCGCGTCGTAGGCGTCGGCGATGGCCAGGATGCGGCACTCCAGCGGGATCTCTTCTCCTTTCAGCCCCAGGGGATACCCTTCGCCGTTCCACCATTCGTGGTGTTTTAAAATCCAGTCGGCGATCAGCACCAGGTCGGGCATGGACTGCGCGATGCGGTAGCCGATCTCGGAATGCCGCCGTATTTCAGCGGTTTCCTCGGCCGTCAGGGGCCCGGGCTTGAATAAGATGCCGTCCGGTATGCCCACCTTGCCGATGTCGTGGAACTGGGCCAGCAGGCGCAAATCTTTAAGCCTGTTTTTGGGCACGCCCACCGCCTTGCCGAGCGCGACGACCAGGGCCTGCAGGCGCTCGGCATGTCCTTCGGTAATAAAATCCTTTCCTTCCAGGGCCTTCAAGAGAATCTTCACTGTGGCGCTGCGGGTGCTCTCGCTGCGGTGCAGCTTCACCCGGTACATGTTGTTGTCGGCTTCCTTGAACAGCTCGCTCAGGTTGACCGGTCCTTTATCGCTGACCGCCATCCCCACCGATATGCTCAAAGGCACTTCCGGGTCACCGGCGTTGTAGGCTGCGACGGCCTTGTGAATCCTGTGGCAGGCCTGCTCGACGGCGCTCCTGTCGCAGTTGGGAAGAAGGACGGCGAACTCGTCGCCCCCGATCCGGGCCACCATGTCGCCGGTGCGGAAGCAGCTTTTGATCACGTTGGCCGCGGCCACGAGAAGGGCGTCGCCGGCGTCGTGTCCGAGCGTGTCGTTGATGAACTTCAAGGCGTCGAGGTCGCAGATGATGATGCCCACCGGCGCGTGGCGCCCGGCGGCGAGACGGCGCATCTCCTGCTCGAAATAGGTGCGGTTGTAGAGGCCGGTCAGGGCGTCGTGCAGGCTCAAGTACTTCAGTTGCTGTTCCATCTGTTTGCGCTCGGTGATGTCGCGGATGGATTCGATGGCCCCGGCCAGTTTTCCGTCGCTGTCGTAGAGGGGGGAAGCCGTCGCCCACAGGAAGGCCCCCCGTCCCTGGTTCAGCTTCGGAACGAAGACCTCGGCGATCAGAGTGTTGGCCTTTCTCTCCACGTACTCGTATTTCTCTTCTATCTTCCTGAGGTCGTCCTCCAGGCCGATAAGGTCGACCAGAACCGGCCGCCGTTCCCCGTAAAACGGAACGGCGTAAGCGTAATCGCCCTGGCCGATAATGTCTTCCTTGAGCACCCCCGTCATCTCCTCGATGGCCCGGTTCCAGGCGATAACTTTCTTTTCCTGGTCGATGACGAAGGTGGCGTCCGGCAGAAAGTCGATGATGTCCAGGAGCTGCCGGTGCGCGGCCCGCAGCTTCTCCTCCGCCCGCTTGCGCTCGCTGATGTCGCTGTATATAGCGTAAATCCCGACCTGCTTGCCGTCGAGCACGATCGGGTACCCGATGGCGGACACCGCCACCAGGCTGCCGTCCTTGCGCCTGCGCACGGACTCTCTCTGGATGACCCCCCCGCTTATGACGGCGTGGGACAGGGCGGTCGCCTCGTCGACCAGGTTGTCCGGGACGATGATCTCGTTGATCGGGCGCCCCCTGATCTCGTCGACGGTGTACTGGAAAAGCTCCTCAAAAGCCTTGTTGGCCTCTACGACCCTGTCGGCGTTATCGAGCAGGACGATACCCTGGGGGGAGTTCATGAAAAGCTGCTGGAAATAGGCCCTCTGCAGGTTGCGCTCCTCCTCGACCTGCTTGTAGGCGGTGATGTCGGTAAAACTTTCGACCAGGTACTCCCGGCCGCCGAGCCATACGGGAACCACGGTCTTGATGATGGGCATGGGTGTACCGCCCCGGCCGATAAGTATGCGTTCGGAATAGTCTATCGTCTGCCCCAGATCGGTGATCGGGCAACCGCCCTTCTCGGCGGGGCAGATGAAGTTATGGCATGGGGAACCGACGACTTCCCCCTTGGGGACGCCGATCATTTCCACGGCCGCACGGTTAGCGTAGACAACGACGTGCGTTCTGGGATCAATAACCACGATCCCGCTCTGGACGGAATCCAGGATGATTCCCAAGTGTCTTTGGATTTCAAGCAACGTCATCCGACCCTTCTCCAGAGTGGGGGGAACGGCCCGAGCCATAAACTGCCACTTGAGATTATTCGCGGAGTTTGGACATTCTCCTACGCGCTTGATAAAATTGGCAATCGTCCAGGGCGATAAACTGACAAAAAGGCAAGGTTTCCACCGCGAAACCTTGCCTTTAAAGGCGTTATGGAGCTGGTGACAGGAATCGAACCTGCAACCTGCTGATTACAAATCAGCTGCTCTGCCGGTTGAGCTACACCAGCGTACGTTTCATTATACCACATCCCCCGCGCTTTCGGACACCGCCCCGAAAGCGTCACCCGCACTCCAGCGCAAGATTAATGTAGCAAACGGCCGCGGCCCGTGTCAAGAACGCCCGGCACTCAGGCCGTTCCCGTGAAAGCAAAGGAGGGCGACCCTGCAGATGATCGGCTTGGGGCTGACGAAAAACGGAGCCCGAACGGCTCCGTTTCTTGGTTAACTAACTAGGCTTCGCGTTTCTCCAAATATTTTTCGAGCTTGCGCTTGACGCGCTGGAGCGCGTTGTCGATCGACTTGACGTGGCGCTGGAGGTCCTCGGCGATCTCCTGGTAGGACTTGCCCTCCAGGTAGGACATCAGCACCTTCCATTCCAACGAACTAAGCAGTTCGCCGATTTTACCCTCTATGTCGTCGAACTCTTCGCGGCTGATCACCAGTTCTTCCGGGTCGGTGATCTTGGAACCGGAGATCACGTCGAGGAGGGTGCGGTCGGAATCCTCGTCGTAAATGGGTTTGTTCAGGGAAACGTATGAATTGAGAGGAATGTGTTTTTGCCTCGTCGCCGTCTTGATGGCGGTGATGATCTGCCGGGTGATACAGAGTTCGGCGAAGGCCCGGAAGGACGAAAGCTTGTCCAGCCGGAAATCACGGATGGCCTTGTAAAGGCCGATCATGCCTTCTTGGATAATGTCCTCGCGATCCGCGCCGATCAAAAAGTACGAGCGCGCTTTGGCCCTGACAAAATGGCGGTACTTATTGATCAAATATTCTAGAGCTTCGGTGTCACCGTCCCGCGCAAATCCTACAATTTCTTCGTCATTCAGGGATTGGTAAGAGGAAAGGGACTCTTGCTGAACACTGAGGCTCAAAAATATCGCCTCCACTTATTGGGATAAAGGCGGGATGCTTACATTGTTAATTATAACGAGGGGGGAAAAGCCCGTCAAGCACAAGCGTCTACAAGGACGCTTCTGCTTCAGCGCCGTCTTAGGGCTTCCAGAGCCCGGCGCACCTCTTCGTCCAGGCGGTTCTCCAGGTAACCGTCGGCGGGTTTTTCGCCGCTCGACAGGAGCTTCTTGCTGTCGATCTCGCGCAGCATGGCCCAGAACTCCCTCGGCGGCATCCGGTAGGCCCCTTGCCCGAAGGCGATGCGCTGCTCCGCCCAGTCGGCGGTGACCACGCGCACCGTCCCCTCCTTCGCCAGCCGCCCGCAAAGCCGCTCGATGACGGCGTCGGCCGTCTCCCCTTCGGCCGTGAAGATCACCTCCACACCGGCCACCTTCTCGGAATGCGCGATCCCGCCGGGCACGCGATGCGCGTCGAAAACGACGATCACCTCCTGGCCCGTCAGCCCGGCATAGTTGACCAGCAGCAGGACCAGCCTGGCCCGGGCGTGGTCGAGGTCGGCCGACTTCCCGGTTTCCGGCCAGTTGAATAACACGTTGTACCCGTCGACCAGGAGATACTCCTTCACGGCGTTCTCCTCTGGCGCAGCACTTCGTAGATCAGAAGCGCCCCGGCCACCGAGGCGTTCAGCGAATTGACGCGGCCGAACATCGGCAGCCTCACCAGGAGATCGCATTCGTCCCGCACCACCTGGCCCAGGCCCGACTCCTCGCCCCCGATCACCAGGCAAATGGGGCCCCGGAGGTCGGCCCGCCAGTATTCAACTTTCCCGGACATCTCGGCCCCCACGACCCACAGGCCCCGTTCCTTGAAATACCTGAGCGCCCGGGCCACGTTGTTGACCCTGGCCACCCTCACGTACTCGACCGCCCCGGCCGAGGTCTTGACCACGGTGGCCGAAACCGGAGCCGCCCGCCGGGAGGGGATGACCACGCCGTCTACGCCGGCCGCGTCGGCCGTGCGTAGAATGGCTCCGAGGTTGTGCGGGTCCTGGATCCCGTTCAACACAACGACAAAAGGCTCCCGCGCGTCCTTGAGGAGGTCCTCGACCTCCGCGTAGGCGTACGGGGCCAGGTAAGCCGCTACGCCCTGGTGCGCCTGTCCCCTGGCGACGCGCTCGATGGCGACGCGCTCGACAGGCTGGACCGGGACGCCGCGCTCCCTGGCCAACTGCATCAGTTCCTGCCACACGGCGGGGTTGATCCCGCGCGCTAAGAGGACTTTATTCACCGGGCGGTTTCCTTTAAGCGCTTCGCGGACCGGATTGCGCCCGACGACCAGCTCGTCCACTCTCGTCACCTCAACGGGGTCGAAAACCTGGGTAAATTATAAACGACATCAACCGCCGCATGCGACCCCTAATACCTCATGTTGTCCTTATCTTCCCCATTTGGGCTTGACAGCAGCCCGTCCGGCATGTTACTGTTTCTGACAACTGAATAGGTTTAGCGAGACGAGACGAGGAGGTTCCCCTCGGCGGGAACAAGAGTGAGCTTAGCGGAGCGGAGTGAGGTCGCTGTCCAGGCCGATGCTCGCCATGCTGAGTGTCGGCTTTTGTTTTTTGACCGGCCGGTGAAACCGCCAAGGCCGCCGGCTTGCTTGGCGTCTTGGCGGTTTGATGAATGACGATCGTTGTTCTTTGGGAGGCGGGAAAATGATTTATCCCCGGTACGAAGAGTTTCAGGAACTGGCCCGGACCTACAACGTTATTCCCCTGGCCGAGGAGTGGCTGGTCGACACCGAGACGCCGATCTCGGTCTTTCAAAAACTTTCCGCCGAGCGCAGACCGGCCTTTCTCCTGGAGAGCGCCGAGGGCGGCGAGCGGATGGGCCGCTATTCCTTCATCGGCCTGGAGCCCGCCTGGGAGCTGCGCATCAAAGACGGGCGATCGGTCCTGAGCGGGAAGAACGGGGAGGCCGCCGTCCTTGACGGACACCCGCTCGACGTCCTGCGCGGGCTGATGGCCCGCTACAACACCGCCCCCTTTCCCCGGCCGCTGCGCTTTCACGGGGGCGCGGTGGGTTACCTGGCCTACGACTTTGCGCGCTGCCTGGAGCGGCTCCCGTCCGTTAATCCCGACGACCTGGGGCTGCCCGACGGCTTCTTCCTCTTCCCCAAGACGGTCCTGGTCTTCGACCACCTCCGCCACACCCTGACGGCGATCCACAACGCCCCCGCCGAGGGCGACCTGGCGCAAACGTACGCCGCGGGCCGCATGGACATCGCCGCCGTCCGCGAACTGCTGGCTAGGCCGGCGAAAGTTTCGTCGCCCGAGGCCTGGGAACGGCCCGCGGCCGCCCCGCAGTCCGGAGGGGACCGCGCCCGGTTTGCGTCGATGGTCCGCCGGACGCGGGAATACATCCTGGCCGGCGACATCCTGCAAGCCGTGCTCTCCCGCCGCCTGGCCGCGCCGCTGCAGGAAGCCCCGCTGCAGGTCTACCGGCGCCTGCGCAGCCTCAACCCCTCGCCCTACATGTTCTACCTGGACGCGCACGACCACGTCGTCCTGGGCGCTTCCCCGGAAATGCTCGTCCGCGTGGAAGACGGCCGCGTCTTTACCAGGCCCATCGCCGGCACGCGGCCCCGCGGGCGGGACGCAGCCGAGGATGCGGCCCTCGCCGCCGAGCTCCTGGCCGACCCCAAGGAGCGCGCCGAGCACGTCATGCTGGTCGACCTGGGCCGCAACGACCTGGCCCGCGTCTGTCTCCCGGGCTCGGTGCGCGTCAATCAGTTGATGGAAGTGGAGTATTACTCCCACGTCATGCACATCACGTCCGAAGTGGAAGGAGCACTGGCGCCCGGCTTCGACGCCCTGGACGCCCTGGCCGCCGCTTTTCCGGCCGGCACGGTCAGCGGCGCGCCGAAGATCCGGGCCATGGAGATTATCGAAGAGCTGGAGCCCTCGCGGCGGGGCGTCTACGCGGGGGCGGTCGGATACCTGAGCCTCTCCGGCAACCTCGACACCTGCATCGCCATCCGCACGGTGGTGATCAAGGACGGGACGGCCTACGTCCAGGCCGGGGCGGGCATCGTCGCCGACTCGGACCCCGACAGGGAGTTCCAGGAAGTCAGCCATAAGGCCGCCGCCCTGGTGCAGGCCATCGGAAAGTGAGTTGATGGTTCCGTGCTGCTGATGATCGACAACTACGACTCCTTCACCTACAACCTGGTCGATTACCTCCGCGGCTTGGGGGCGGAGGTCGTCGTCCGGCGCAACGACAGCCTCGGCCTCGCCGAGATCGAGGAGCTGGCGCCGTCCCGCATCGTCCTGTCCCCCGGCCCCGGTTCCCCCGCGACGGCCGGCGTCTGTCTGGACCTGGTCCGCAGCCTGGCCGGGCGCGTCCCCATCCTGGGCGTATGCCTCGGCCACCAGGCCATCGGGGAGGCCTTCGGGGGGCGGGTGGTCCGCGCTCCGGCCCCCGCCCACGGCAAGACCTCGTTAATCTCCCACGACGGCCGGACCGTTTTTCGCGGCCTGCCGAACCCGTTTACGGCTACCCGCTACCACTCGCTCGTCGTCGCAGAGGAGTCCCTGCCGGCCTGCCTGGAAATCAGCGCCCGCGCTCCCGACGGGCTGATCATGGGTCTGCGGCACCGGGAGTTCGCCGTGGAAGGGGTTCAGTTCCACCCCGAGTCCATCCTGACCGAGGACGGCAAACGGCTGCTGGAAAATTTCTTGGCCGGATGAGGCCTGCCGGGAAATAAAGGCGCTGGGCGCCGGGCATTGCGTACCGGACGTTGAAAAGCTCTTAAGAAAAGAGTCTAACCCTTGACTGAATGATTTCCACGACCGAAGACCGACGACTTAAATCAGCCGAGCAAAGGAGAGATGAGACTTGATCAAGGAAGCCATCGCCAGGGTCATCGCCCGCAAGAACTTGAGCCAGCAGGAGGCCGAAGAGGTGATGACCCGGATCATGTCCGGGGAGGCCACGGCGGCCCAGGTGGGCGCGCTCCTGGCCGCCCTGCGCCTTAAAGGGGAGACGGCCGAGGAAGTAGCCGGGTTCGCCAAGTCCATGCGCCGCCACGCCACCCCCGTTCACACCAGCCGTCCCTTCCTCGTCGACACCTGCGGCACGGGAGGCGACGGCCGGCACACCTTCAACATTTCGACCACGGCGGCTTTCGTCGTCGCGGCGGCCGGGATCCCCGTGGCGAAGCACGGCAACGTCTCGGTCTCCAGCCGCTGCGGGAGCGCCGATCTCTTGCGCGCCCTGGGCGCCAACCTGGAGCTCGACGCCCGGGACCTGGGCCGCTGCCTCGACGAGGTCGGGCTGGCCTTCCTCTTCGCCCCGCGCCTGCACCACGCCATGCGCCACGCCGCTGGACCGCGCCGCGAACTGGGCATCCGCACCGTCTTCAACATCCTGGGACCGCTGACCAACCCCGCCCGTCCCCGGGCCCAGGTCCTCGGCGTCTACAGCCCGGAAGCCGCTCCCCTGGTAGCCGAAGTGCTGGCCCGCCTCGGCGTCGACCGGGCCTTTGTGGTGCACGGGGCCGGCGGGCTGGATGAATTCTCGACCGTGGGGCCGGCACAGATCTGGGAGGTTACCGAAGATCGCATTGAATACCGCCTGGTTGATCCGGCCGACCTGGGCTTCACCCCCGCCCCCCTGGAGGCGCTCGTCGGCGGGGACCCGGCCGCCAACGCCGCGATCACGCGCAGCGTCCTGGCCGGGGAAACCGGACCGCGGCGCGACGCCGTGGTATTAAACGCCGCCCTCGCGCTCCTGGCCTCAAGAGCGACCGAAAGCCTGCCGGGGGCCGTGGAGCTCGCCGCTGCCACCATCGACAGCGGGGCGGCGCTGGCCAAGCTGGAAGAATTTGTAGCCTTTACGGGAGGGCTTCAAGGTGCTTGCCAAAATCCTGGAGCATAAGCGGATCGAGGTCGCCGAAAGGAAGATCGCCCGGCCCCTGAACAGCCTGCTGCGCCAAAGGCGCCCGCGGCCGCCCCGGCCCTTCGCCGCCGCCCTGCGGCAAAGACCCGCCCCGGCCCTGATCGCCGAGATCAAGTGGGCCTCCCCCTCCGCGGGACCGATCCGCCCCTGCGGCGACCCGGCGGCCGTGGCCCGTATCTACGAGGAAAACGGCGCGGCGGCGATCTCGGTGCTGACCGACACGCTGTTTTTCCGGGGACACCCGGGCCACCTGCGGGCGGTTAGTACAGCCGTCGGCCTGCCCATACTGCGGAAAGATTTCATCATCAGTCCTTACCAGGTTTACGAAGCGTGGGCGCTGGGAGCGGACGCGGTCCTGCTCATCGTCGCCGCCCTGGACGCCGGCAGCCTGCGCGAGCTCCTGGACTTGGCCCGTTCCCTGGAGATCGAGGCCCTGGTCGAGGTCCACGACGAACGGGAACTCGCGCAGGCCCTGGACGCGGAGGCGACGCTGCTGGCCGTCAACAACCGCAACCTGAAAACAATGCAATGCGACCCCGGGACTTTTATCCGCCTGGCCCCGATGGTCCCGCCGGGGATCACCCTGGTCGCCGCCAGCGGGATCGCCACGCGGGATGAAGCCCTGGCGGCCGCCCGCGCGGGCGCGGACGCCGTCCTGGTCGGGCAGGCCCTGATGGCCTCCCCGGACATCGCCGCCAGTGTGCGCAAGCTGAGCGGAAGCGGAGGTGCGGGGCATGGTCCGGGTTAAGATCTGCGGCATCCGGGACGAAATCACGGCACAGGCGGCCGTGGAGGCCGGCGCCGACGCCCTGGGGTTTGTCTTCGCCCCCAGCCCGCGCCGCATCGAGCCGGAGGCGGCCCGGGCCATTATCGCCGGGCTGCCCCCTTTCGTCTGCGCGGTCGGGGTCTTCGTAGACGCCCCGGCGGAAGCGGTAAGGGCCATCGCCGCCCGCTGCGGCCTGCAGGTCCTGCAGTTCCACGGAAACGAGCCGCCGGACTACTGTACGTCGTTCGACCGCCCGGTGATCAAGGCCCTGCGCTTTTGCGGGCCCGATGACCTTGCCCGTATCCGGGGCTTCGACGTCCGGGCCGTCCTGGTCGACACTTTCGTCCCCGGTCAAGCGGGAGGCACGGGGCGCGCCCTGGACTGGGCGAAACTCCGGGGCCTCGACTGGCCGCGCCCCCTGGTCCTGGCCGGGGGCCTGACGCCGGAAAACGTCGCCTCGGCCGTCGCCGCCGTCCGTCCCTGGGCTGTGGACGTCTCTTCGGGGGTGGAAACCGGCGGCGCCAAAGACCACGAAAAAATCCGCGCCTTCATCCGCAACGCCAAAGGAGGATCAGCTCATGCTCCCCAATGAACGCGGCTACTACGGCCCTTACGGGGGCCGGTTCGTCCCCGAAACCCTGATGCCGGCCCTTGAAGAACTGGAAGCGGCCTACAAGGAGGCCCGGAACGACCCGGCCTTTATCGCCGAGGTCGAACGCTACGGGAAAGAATATATCGGCCGGCCAAGCCCCTTCTATTACGCCCGTCGCCTGACCGAGCATGTCGGCGGTGCCCGGATCTTCCTGAAACGGGAGGACCTCAACCACACCGGGGCGCACAAGATCAATAACACCATCGGCCAGGCCCTGCTCGCCCGGCGCATGGGCAAGCGCCGCCTGATCGCCGAGACCGGCGCCGGACAGCACGGGGTGGCCACGGCTACCACGGCGGCGCTCTTCGGCCTGGCCTGCGACATCTTCATGGGCGAAGAGGACATGCGCCGGCAGGCCCTCAACGTCTTCCGCATGGAACTCCTGGGGGCCCGCGTCATCCCGGTGACCACCGGCAGCCGCACCCTCAAGGACGCCATGAACGAGGCCCTGCGCGACTGGGTGGCCACCGTCCGCGACACCCACTACCTGATCGGCTCGGTCGCGGGCCCGCATCCCTACCCGAGGATCGTCCGCGACTTCCAGGCCGTTATCGGCCGGGAGGCGCGTGAGCAGTCCCTCGCCGTCCTGGGGCGGCTGCCGGACTCCGTCGTGGCCTGCGTGGGGGGCGGGAGCAACGCCATGGGCATCTTCGCTGCCTTCCTGGACGACGACGTGCGTCTGGTAGGCGTCGAGGCCGCCGGGCACGGGCTGGAGACCGGGAAGCACGCGGCGACCCTCGCGGCCGGCCGGCCGGGGGTGCTCCACGGCTCCCTGAGCTACGCGCTCCAGGACGGGAACGGCCAAATCCTCATCGCCCATTCGATCTCGGCCGGCCTGGACTACCCCGGCGTGGGACCCGAACACAGCTACCTTAAAGACACCGGCCGCGTTACCTACACTTCGGTGACCGACACCGAGGCTTTACAGGCTTTCACCCTTTTGAGCCGCACGGAGGGGATCATCCCCGCGCTGGAGAGCGCCCACGCCCTGGCCGAGGCCGTCCGCCTGGCCGCAGAACTTGACCGGGACAAGGTGATCCTCGTCAACCTGTCCGGGCGGGGAGACAAGGACGTTCAAACTGTCAGGGACAGTTGAACGTCGATGTTCGATGTTAGACCCTCACGCTGCAAAATGCAGCACCACAGACAATGAAAAACGGTTACAGCAGGTCTGGGTTATCCCCGCGCTCCGTGCTCCGCTTCGACCGTTCTAAGCTCGGTTCGGAACGTGGCGGGCCTCCTGCGGATTGTTCGCGGGCGCAATTTTCAGCAGGTTACCCAAGTACGCGTCGAGGCTTTGGCCGTAGCGAACGTTGGGAGTATAAATAAAAAATGCGCAGTGAGCCGAGGAACAGCGTCGGCCGCTGTCTGACCCAGCACTCAACTAAGTCTCTCCGAAGAGCTAGTCATAAGTGATGGGTTCACTTAAACGGTCTGCAAAGTTGAGTGCTGGGGAGTTCGGCCGGCGCCCGAGGCGAACGAGCATATTCCTCAGCACGTACAAGTTCGCGCAGGCAAGGCCGAGGGCAAGCGTACGGCCGACGCTTTGACAGCGGAAGCGCCCGCGAACGTCCTCGTCGGCGGCCACGCTGACCTCACCTTCGCTAAGAACGGTGCCCGAAGCTTTCAGCAAAGTCGCTTGCGGGGATAAACCCAGACCCGAATAGCAAGAGCCGTTTTTCAGGGTAGCTGTTAGAAGTTGGAACGCCTAGTGAAGTAAGAAAGGGTCAGGCCCATGACTTAACGCAAATCTAAGAAAACTAAAGGTTTGACCCCTACCCAGGAGGTGGGAACATGAACCGCATTGAAGCAAAATTCACCGAGTTAAAGAACCGGAGTGAAAAGGCCCTTGTTGCTTTCATTACGGCGGGGGATCCTGATCTAGGAACTACCGCCGCCCTGGTGCGGGCCATGGCCGCGGCGGGGGCGGATATTATCGAGCTCGGGGTCCCCTTCTCCGAACCGGTGGCCGACGGCCCCGTGATCCAGCAGGCCTCCCAGCGGGCTTTGGCCGGCGGCACAACCCTGCGCGGCATCCTGGAAACCGTCCGTTCCCTGCGGCAAGACGTCGAGGTGCCGCTGGTCCTGATGAGTTACTACAACCCCGTCTACCGGTTCGGCCTGGACGGCTTCGCCCGGGAGGCGGCGGCCGCCGGGGCCGACGGGCTGATCGTCCCCGACCTGCCCGTCGAGGAAGCCGGGCCGCTCCTGGCCGCGGCCGACCGCGCGGGACTGGCCCTCATCCCCCTGGCCGCCCCGACCTCGACCGCCGCCCGCCTGCGGCGCATCGCCCGGTCGGCCCGGGGCTTTCTTTACTGCGTCGCCCTCACCGGGGTCACCGGGGCAGAGCAGCAGCCGGAGGAGGTCCGGAGACTGGTCGCCCGCGCCCGGGAGGTCTCGACCCTGCCCGTCGCCGTCGGCTTCGGCGTAACCACGCCGGCCCGGGCCGCGGAAGTCGGCGCTTTGGCCGACGGGGTCGTGGTGGGTACGGCCATCGTGCGGGAAGTCGCCAGGGGCGGCCCGGACATGACGGAGCGCGTGGCCGGTTTTACGCGGGAGCTGAAGACGGCTTTGCGGCGGGGTCATGCCTAGGAGAGTGCTGCAAAAAGCCAATATACTGGTTTTGGCATAGGTATCCTTAGGGTAGGGTACAGCTATGCTTCGGAAGTTAGCCTTAAGACCGCTCAAAAAGAGGTCCGAGGCAAGAGGTCAGAGGTCGGTTACGGGAAGCGATCGCTTCGCGA
Source organism: Desulfosceptrum tomskiensis (assembly GCF_049818055.1). Lineage (GTDB taxonomy): Bacteria > Bacillota > Desulfotomaculia > Desulfotomaculales > JASEER01 > JBFLVT01. The sequence goes on along the minus strand of NZ_CP187479.1, from coordinate 2,398,027 downwards.
TTGCAAGTCTATAATCCTTAGCAATCGCTCTGCGGATTTCATCAGGTCAGATTTCTGACTTCTGGCATCCGACATCCTTTTTGCCAGGCGCGGTTTTTCAGCGGTCTCCCACGGGAAACTGGCTGCGCCCTTAACATTAAAAGGGCTTGTCCTGAAGGCTTTCAACTGTTTCGGGAGCTGTCGGCGTCCTTTCCGGAACGGACAGGACGACAAGGGCGGCAAGGAGCAGGATTGCCCCGCCCCAGCCCGCCGCCGTCAGGCGCTCGCCCATCAGGCCCACGGCCAGAAGAGTCGCGACCAGCGGCTCGACCAGGGTGGCGACCGAAGAAGCCGTGGCTGTAACCTTCTTAAGGCCCAGCCCGAACAGGACATAGGCGACGGCCGTGGGAAACAAGCCGAGGTAGACAAGGATCAGCCAGCCTGCAAGCGGTAGGTTCCGGGGGATGCCGGCCAAGGGCAGCATCAGCAAGGCTGCCACGGTGAAAGCCAGGGTTACGGCCTGGATAGGGTGAAGGCGCCCCACCAGGTCCTTTCCGGCCACGACACACGTGGCGTAAGATAGCGCGGCGGCGAGGGCGAGAAGGTTGCCGGAAAGATAAGCGGGACTCAACACAGCGTCGATGCCATGCAGGCCGATGATCAGCGCCGTCCCCGGAAGGGCCAGGGCCAGTGCGACCAACACTCGCACCGACAGGCGCTCCTTCAGAAAGATCCGGGCCAGGAAAGCGACCATCAGCGGGGCGGTGCAAATGGCCAGCAGGGTGGCCGTGGCGATCTGCGTGCGGATTACGGCCTGGAAGAACGACAGTTGGTAGCCGGCAAGAGCCGCGCCAAAGAGCAAGACAGCGAGGACGTGGCTCTTGTTCAAGGCGGAAAGGCCCGTGCTTTTCGTGATGCTCCAGGAAGCCAGGAGCAAAAACGGGGCACCGAAGAAGAGCCGCCATACGCCCACCGTCAGGGGATCAAGGCCGTATAAACTATGCAAAAAAGTGGCTGACGTTCCGGTAGTACCAAAAAGGACGCTGGCGAGAACGATCAGCAATAATCCGAAAGTCATTCATTCATCTCCCGTAACGCTTTAGAAAGGCGTTGGGCCGGCTCTGTGCTTACTTCGGTGCTGCTTGCGGCTGACACAGTGAACGATACTTCTGCCGCACTTCCTTCATGCGCCCGCAATTCTTCTCTCCTTCGGGGCAAGGCCCGCGCAGGCAGGCCGGGCCGGCCTGGCCGAAGAAGGTCGGGGCCACCGCCCTCACCAGCCTGAGCATCTCATCGGCCAGGGCCCGTATCTCCCACTGGGCGCGCTCGCAGCAGCGCAGGGTGAAGAAATGCAGGAGCTCGCGGGCGTTCATCGTTACGACGAACTTGGTCTCGGCGGCGTTGGGCAGGACGAAGCGGGCGTCCTCCAGGGCGTCCTTCCCGCCCCCCAGTTCCCGGACCCAGTAGTCGTACCACTCCTGAATCCGCCGCATCTGGCCGGCAAACTCGGCCGCCTTGTCCGGTCCCAGCTCCGCGATCCGCGGAGGGACGACGTAGTCGAAGACCCCGTTCTCGCTTCGGGCGGCCGTTTCAGCGACGTAGCGCTGGGACTGCACCGAGAAGGAGGCGATCCGGTGCCTGGTGATTTGGGCCAGCAGGCTGCGGGAGACGCCCTCGACGGCGAAGGTGAAGGCGGCATGTTCGATGGGCGTGACGTGTCCCATGCCGACCAGCTTGTTGATGAACTCCGCCGGCTCGCGTTCCGCCGAAAAACTGATGAGCTCGTCGTTGCTCAACCCCGAGTAGCACCGCCGGCCGGCCAGAGCCGCCAGTTCCTCCGGCTGCGGCGTGTGGGCCAGAAGTTTAACCGAAAGCTGTACAGTACCCACGCGATCAGAATCCCCTTTCCTCCGCCGTTTGCACCCACAAAACAGATACCGCGGCTGAAAGCAGCCGCAAAATAGATATTATATTCGCAAACTCGTAGATTTATTCCTTTAACCTACGTTACAAGAGGAGCTGGACTTGTCGGACTTACTATACAAAACCCATCGGCAAGGATCGGATCGTAAAGCCTGACCCTCCCCAAGAAAAAAGAATTCGGCCATCGGCCGAATTTCTTCAAGTATCCCAGTGCCCGGTGCCTATATCTTAATGGATTTCGAGGGTCTGGCTAAGCATTTGCTTATAATTCAGTGCTACTAACTCCAACCTGGTAGCTCGAACAATGTCAATAATTGTCGATATTCTCTTTGCTTTTCCATCTTAAGTTATTGAGTACTTGATACGAAATTATATCATTAAGATAATTGCTGCCTTCTGCCCAAACCGTAGCATTGACCTTCACATCGAGGGGTTTTGAAGCTCGATCCCCTTAGCCTCATAGCTTTTGTCCTTGCCGTCTGAGCTAAAGTACGGAGTTATCCCCTTCACGCTTAGACTCACTGTAAGCGGTTGGCTAAACCCTGCTCAGTGCACCTCTAGAGATTCACGATTTGCTCACTGAAGAGCGGAGGCGCAGAGAAAACGCAGCGGGCGCTAACGCTGTTGTGGTCAAAACCGAATGGGTCGTACAACCGGCCATTTTTAAGCCCTCAAAAAAGACAGCGAACGGGGAACGGGTAAGAGCTTCCGGGGAAGATTGGCCCGGTCTCGGTCCCGTCTTTACGTCTTTAAAAGTAAGGAAGAAGCGGTGAGGGCTGTAGGGCAGGCTGTTGATTACACTCCATGGCAAAGTCCGGGTAATACCTCTTTGCTCTTTGTATCCTATAAAGGCAGTCTCACTGATCTTGACTATTCGTTTTCGGCGCATCACGAAGGACCGATCGGCTTACTACCTTTTCCAGGAATAGCAGAGGGGTTTTCCCTTAAGGGAGGTGAACAACTGGAAAGCGGCAACTGGTACGTTGTAAGCATCTCCAGTGAATGTAACCTATAAGGTGAGAGCCTACCTTCATTGGCGGTATAGAGAGTGGCGCCAACGCGCCACCCTCTTTCATTTTGGATTATTCTTCCCGTATCAAACCCAGTGCTAAGTAGAAACGGCTATGCCCGCTTCCATCTGACTCCGTCAGGAGTATCCTCGAGCACTACGCCCATTTCCTTCAAGCCGTCGCGGATGCGGTCGGCCAGGGTGAAGTTTTTGGCCCTGCGTGCTTCCCGGCGCAGCCCGATGATCAGGTCCAGCAGAGCGGGAGCCACGTCGCCGGACTGACCGTCGGCCTTCTTCCAGCGCGCCCCCCGAGGAGTGTCCTCGATAACGAACCCGGCCGCCTTCAACCCGTCGCGGATGCGGTCGGCCGTGGCGAAGTCCTTGCCCTGCCGGGCCTCCTGCCGCAGGCCGAGCAGCAGGTCGAGCAGCCCGGATACCAGGTCGCCGCCGAGGCTCTCCTCGTCCAGGACGATCCGGCCCTCTTCCTCCCGGAAAATACCCAGGACGCTGTTAAAGTCGTCGAAGAGCGCCCGCGCCCGTGCGAGCGCCTCCCGTTCGGGTGCTTGCTCGTTGTGCAGGTAGGCGTTGACCTCGCCGGCCAGGTCGAAAACCGCGGCCACGGCCAGGGCGGTGTTGAAGTCGTCGTCCATCGCCCTCTCGAAGCGTTCCCTCAATTCGCCGAGCTTTTCCTTCAACTCGGCGGCCCGCTCGTTCCCCTCGTCCGCGGCCCGGCCGGCGAGCGCCTCGTCGAGCAGGACGATGCTGTTTTTGAGCCGCGCCAGGCCTTTTGTGCTGGCTCCCATCTTCTCCGGGTTAAAGTCGAGCGGGCTGCGGTAATGGGTCGACAGCAAAAACAGGCGTAGGGCGCCGGGCGGGAAGGCCCGTACCAGGTCGCGCACCAGGGAGATGTTGCCCAGCGACTTGGACATCTTTTCCTCCCTGATGGTGATGAAGCCGTTGTGAATCCAGTAGCGGGCGAAGGGCCGGCCCGTGGCCCCCTCCGACTGGGCGATCTCGTTCTCGTGGTGGGGAAAGATCAGGTCGGCCCCGCCCCCGTGGATGTCCAGCGTTTCCCCGAGGTACTTCATGGCCATGGCCGAGCACTCGATGTGCCAGCCGGGCCGCCCCATGCCCCAGGGGCTTGGCCACGCCGGCTCGCCGGGCTTGGCGGCCTTCCACAGGGCGAAGTCCAGCGGGTCGCGCTTGCGCGGGTCGACCTCGACCCTGGCCCCGGAGAGCATGTCCTCGACGTCGCGCCCGGAGAGTTTTCCGTAGTCCGGAAAGTTGCGGACGGCGTAGTAGACGTCGCCGTCGACCGCATAAGCGAGGCCGTTGTCGATAAGCCTTTGGATGAGAGCGACGATATCGTCCAGGTGCTCGGAGACCTTGGGGTGGACGTCGGCCCGCCGGACGTGCAGGGCGTCGGCGTCGATGAAGTATTCGTCGACGTATTGAGCGGCCAGCGCGATGGGATCCGCCCCCTCCTCGTTGGCCCGCTTGATGATCTTGTCGTCGATGTCCGTAAAGTTCTGGACGCAGGTTACGTCGTAACCCTTGTAGATCAGGTAGCGCCGGATGGTGTCGAAGACGACCATGGCGCGGGCGTTGCCCAGGTGAATGAAATTGTAGGTCGTCGGCCCGCAGACGTACATCCTTACCTTGCCCGGCTCCATCGGCACGAATGTCTCTTGCCTCTTCGTAAGCGTGTTATAGAATTGCACAACATTTACCTCCACTTAGGAAAGCTGGAAGGTGTGCCTGCATTGATGCCTATATCTACTTATTAACAGCCTCAAGACGCTGAAGCCGTTCCTCAAGAACTTTAATCCGTTCCTGCAACAGGTTCATGGCGTCCGCGACCGGGTCGGGGATCTGGTCGTGGCGGAGGTCGACGGACCGGTCACTGTCGACCCGCTGGCCGTCGCGCTTGACGATCCGCCCGGGAACGCCGACCACCGTGCAGTTGGGGGGCACGGGCTTCAGGACGACCGAACCGGCCCCGATCTTGGAGTTCTCCCCCACCTCGAAGGAGCCCAGGATCTTGGCGCCGGCGCTGATCACCACGTTGTCCCCGATGGTCGGGTGGCGCTTGCCTTTCTCTTTGCCCGTCCCGCCCAGGGTCACGCCCTGGTAAATGGTCACGTTATTGCCGATCTCGGCGGTCTCGCCGATGACCACCCCCAGGCCGTGGTCGATGAAGAAACCCTCGCCGATCTTCGCCCCCGGGTGGATTTCGATCCCGGTAACGAAGCGCGAAAAATGGGAAATCAGCCGGGCCAGGGTGTAAAGCCTCATCCGGTAAAAGAAATGGGCGAAGCGGTGCAGGATGACGGCATGGAGGCCGGGATAACAGAGCAGGACCTCCAGCAGGTTCTTGGCCGCGGGGTCGCGCTCGAAAACCGCCTGGATATCGCGGCGGATACGCCTGAACATCCTATCACCCCCTGAATGGCACTGAGCTTCGGGCATTAGGACTGCCAACCTTTGACCGAAGCTAATTATATCATATTTTAAGAAGTCCCAGTGCTCAGCGCTCAGCACTCAAGGTCCAATGCTGCTGCATCCGGCGGCTTATGCCGGCTACAGCATAAGCCGCCATGCCCTCCCCGCCGCCCGTGAAACCGAGCCCTTCAGTGGTCGTGGCCTTGACGCTGACAACGGCGACGTCGACCCCCAGGACGCGGGCCATATTTTCACGCATCAGGGGGATGAAGGGGGCCAACCGCGGGGCCTGGGCCACCACCGTGGCGTCGACGTTGACGACGGCAAAGCCCGCTCTTTCCAGTAGGCCGACGACCCGCTTCAGGAGTTCCAGGCTGGAAATCCCCTGGTAAGCAGGATCGCTGTCGGGGAAGTGCCGGCCGATGTCCCCCAGGGCGGCCGCGCCGAGCAGGGCGTCCATCACGGCGTGGGCCAGCACGTCGGCGTCCGAGTGCCCCAGGAGGCCCTTCTCGTACGGGACTTCGACGCCCCCGAGGACCAGCTTCCTGCCCTCGGCCAGCCGGTGAACGTCGTAACCGAAACCGCTGCGCATCCCCGTCATCCTCCCCATCATCGCCTCCGCAAAGACGAAATCCTCGGGCGTCGTGAGCTTGATGTTGGTATAGTCGCCGGGGACCAGGGCCACCTCTCCGCCGCTCATCTCCACCAGCGCAGTGTCGTCGGTGCCCACGAAGCCCTTTTGCGCCGCCTCCTTGTGGGCGTTAATAATCACCTCCAGGCGAAAGGCCTGGGGGGTCTGCACCAGCCAGAGCCTGTCCCGGGGGAGGGTGGTCCGGCTCAGGCCCGGCATCCGGGCCATCTTGACGGTGTCCTTGGGGGGAACGGCCAGCGTGGCCGCCCCGGCGGCCAGCGCAGCCTCGATCAGGCCGGCCAGCCGCTCCCCGGGGACAAACGGCCGCACCCCGTCGTGGATCAGCACCACGTCGCACGGGGGAAGGGCGCTCAGTCCCGCCCGGACCGACTCCTGGCGTTCGGCCCCGCCGGGGACGACCGAGAGGCATTTCCGGAAGCCGTAACCTTCCACGATCATCCGCCGGACCCGCGCCTCGTCGCCGGGCGGGACCACCAGCACCACGAAGGATATTTCCGGCGCGTCCTCAAAGACGCGCAAAGTGTGCGCTAAAACCGGGCGGCCGGCCAGGAGCCGGTACTGCTTGGGGGTCGGACCCCCCATCCGACTGCTCCGGCCGGCCGCAACAATCACGGCGCCGACTTCAGCCAACGACGTTCACCTCGTTGAACTTGCCGTTTACGTATTCTTCCCGCCGAAAGGTTTTGGGCTTGGCGAAGATCATCCTGCCCGCCGTCGTTTGTAGAACGCTGGTGACGATCACGGTGATCGTCTGGCCGATGAAGCGCTTGCCCGAATCGACGACGATCATCGTCCCGTCGTCGAGGTAACCCACACCCTGGCCCGGTTCCTTTCCGTCCTTGATGATCTGCACGGTCATCTCCTCGCCGGGCAGGACCACGGGCTTCAAGGCGTTGGCCAGTTCATTGATGTTCAGGACCTTAACGCCATGCAGCTCGGCCACCTTGTTCAGGTTGAAGTCGTTGGTGATGATCTTGGCGCCCAGGCGCTTGGCCAGCTTGACCAGCTTGGCGTCCACCTCCGGGGTGTCCTCCAGGCCCTTGACGTTCTCGTAGATCTGCACGCGGATGTCGGATTTGCGCCGCACCATGTTCAGGATGTCCAGCCCCCGGCGCCCGCGGTTGCGCTTCAGGAGGTCGTTGGAATCGGCAATGTGCTGCAGTTCCTCCAGAACGAAAGACGGGATCACCAGGGTCCCCTCCAGAAAACCGCTCGTGCAGAGGTCGGCGATGCGGCCGTCGATAATCGCCGAGGTGTCCAGGAGCTTGGCCTCGCCCTTGCTCGGTTTCTCCTTGCCGAACCACGGCAGGCTGGTGAAGACGCCGGTCAGTTCCTCCCGCTTCCTGATGGCCACGATCAAACCGACGTAGCCGAGGAAAACGGTAAGCAGTACCCCGGCGGCCTTCCCGACGACACCCAGGAAATTAAGAATGGAACCCAGCAGGTTGGCGATTAAAAGACCGAGTATAAGTCCGAGAGCACCGATGAGGAGGTCCTGGACGGGCATTTTTTGCAGGTATTCCACCACGCGCGTCGTCAGGAAGACAGTCCAGTTGATGAGGCGGGGGGTAAGCAGGATGCCCAGGACCAGCCCGAACAGCGCCGTTAAAGCGGCCAACCCGTAGCCGGTGTTCGTTTCAAGGTTCAGGTTCAAAAGATTGTTCACGAAGAAGTAGTGACCGAGATAAAAACCGGACGCCGTGAAAACGGCCGTTAAAAAAACAAAAGCCACCTTGCGCATTTTTGGTCACCTCCTTTCATTCCTCATTTTTATCATTTTGTTAAATATTATAACGGGACAGGCATACGTGCTCAATAAAAAAAAATGGCGATTCTTCTCGCCATTTCTTACTCAAACGCTTCGTCCAACATTGACCTGGCTTTTTCTTCCTCTACCTCGGCCGCCAGCACCAGTTCGCTGATCAGGATCTGCCGCGCGCTTTCGAGCATCCGTTTTTCGCCCGAGGACAGACCCTTTTCGCGTTCGCGGCGTGCCAGGTTTCTCACAACCTCGGCCACTTCGTAGACGTCCCCGCTCTTGATCTTCTCGAGGTTGGCTCGGTAACGCCGGTTCCAGTTGCCCGGCATCTGGCTTGAGTCCTCTTTGAGCAGGCAGAAGACTTTGCGCACTTCCTCTCTGCCGATGACCTGGCGAAGGCCCACTCCCTTGCCCTCGCCCCCCGAAGTGGGGACCATGACCTTCATGTTGCCTATGGGCAGCCTCAGTACGTAGTACTGATGCCTTTCTCCCAGGATTTCCTTTTCTTCGATGGCTTCGATGATACCAGCGCCGTGCATCGGGTACACAACTTTGTCACCAATCTTAAACAATACGCCACCTCCCGAAACCCCTCTCGCACTAAGTATAACACATCCTAGCTATTCCTGTCAAAAAACGGCCTTGTACGTACAATTAGCGGCCGCTATCTATATCTTTCTTGTAATAGTTGGTTCCAGTAACGGCTTAAACCTTCCTTTATCGAGCGGGCGCGGGTCTCCCCGATCCCCTCGACCTCGTCGAGCTCTTCCAGGGAGGCGTTCAGGATGCGGTTGAGGTTGCCGAAAGTAGCCACCAGGTTCTCGATGACGGGCGCCGGCAGGCGCGGGACCTTGGAGAGGATGCGGTAGCCGCGGGGGGAAACGTTCTGTTCCAAGATGGCGCTCCCCCCGGGATATCCCAGGGCCCGCGAGATCAGCGGCAGGTCGAGGAGGTCCTCGTTGGGCCAAGTCTCGATCATGTTCAGGACCTGCCGCGGCGTCCTGTCGGGCGCGACGGCGTAGTCCTGAATGACGCTTAAGCCCTCAATGTCCACGTTGGCGATCAGTTCCTCGAGCTGCATGGTGATCAGGCGCCCTTCCACGCCCAGCTCGACGATGTACTTGTTGATCTCGCTGACGACCTTGAGGGTCATCTCGACGCGCTGGATGACCTTGCAGACCTCGTAGAGGGTCACGGTGCCCTCGAACTCCATGATGCTTAAGTTGACCAGGATACGGTCCAGGACGCTCTTGTACTTTTCCAGGGTCTGCAGGGCCTGGTTGGCCTTGGTGAAGATGACCTCCAGGTCGCGCAGGACGTATTTCAGCGCGCCCTTGTAGACGGTGATCACGCCCCGGCGCTGGGAGATCGAGATCACGACGGCGTCGGTCTGCCGCGCGACGCGCTCGGCCGTCCGGTGGCGGATGCCCGTCTCGCTCGAAGGGATACCCAGGTCCGGCACCAGCTGGGTGTTCGCGGCGATAATCCTTTTCGCCTCGCTGTCCAGGATGATGGCCCCATCCATCTTCGCCAGCTCGTAGAGCTTGGCCGGCGAAAAGTCGGCGTTGACCCGGAAACCCCCTTCGGCGATCTCCAGGACCTCGGGGCGGTCGCCGATGACGATCAGCGCCCCGCTCTCCGAGCGCAGGATGTGTTCCAGGCCCTCGCGCAGGGGCATGCCCGGCGCGACGACGCGCAGGACTTTCAACAGCTGTTCCTCTCTCTCGTCCCTTACCAACAGTCTCCCTCCAACTCTAACCCCTAAAGCCCTTGATCAAGCGCTTCGCTTACCGTCCGGACCTTGCAAAGCTCCAGCCGGGAATTATCCGACGCCAGGCCGCCGTCCGGGACGATGGCCCGGTTGAAGCCCAGTTTGCGCGCCTCGTTCAGCCTCTTTTCCAGCGCGCCTATCGGGCGGACCTCCCCGGTCAGTCCGACCTCCCCGACGACCACGGTGCGGGGGGCCACCGGGCGCTCGCGGAAACTGGAGGCCAGGGCCAGGGCGATGCCCAGGTCCACGGCCGGCTCCGACAGTTTCACCCCGCCCACGGCGTTTACGTAGATGTCCTGGTTCGACAGGGACAGCCCCACCCGCTTCTCCAGGACGGCGGCCATCAGCACGACGCGGTTGTAGTCCACGCCGACGGTCATCCGGCGCGGCGTCCCGTAGCCGCTGGGGCTGACCAGCGCCTGGATCTCCACCAGCAGGGAACGGGTGCCCTCGATGCAGGACACCACCGCCGAACCGGGCACCCCGTCGTCCTGGGGCCGCAGGAACAGACGCGAGGGGTTTTTGACCTCCGCCAGCCCCTCCGCCCTCATTTCGAATACACCGATCTCGTTGGTCGACCCGAAGCGGTTCTTGACACTGCGCAGCACGCGCAGGGACTGGTGCCGCTCCCCCTCCAGGTAGATCACGGTGTCGACGATGTGTTCGAGCACGCGGGGCCCGGCCAGGAGCCCCTCCTTGGTCACGTGACCGACCAGGAACACCGGGACGCCGGTTTCCTTGGCCGCTTTGGCCAGCCGCAAGGTACACTCCCGGACCTGCCCCAGGCTCCCGGGGACGGCCGCCAGGTCGGGGAGAAAAGTGGTCTGGATGGAGTCGACGATGACCGCCCGGGCCCCGCTCTCCCTGATGTGGGAGACGATCCGCTCGACGTCGGTCTCGCAGGCCAAGAGCACGTTCTCGTGCACCGTTTGCAGCCGCTCGGCCCGCAGGCGGACCTGCAGGGCGGACTCTTCGCCCGCGACGTAGAGCGCCTTGCCTCCCTGCTCCGCAACGCGGAAGGCGCACTGCAAAAGAAGGGTGGACTTGCCGATGCCGGGGTCGCCGCCGATCAGGACGACCGACCCCGGGACGATGCCGCCCCCCAGGACCCGGTCCATCTCGGCGATCCCGGTCGACAGGCGGGTCTGTTCGTCCACAGAAACAGCAGAAAGGGGGCGAGGCGGCTCGCCGGCGCGAACCGCCTTTTTCCTGCCCCCCTCTTCCTCGCAAAACGACTGCCACGCCCCGCAGCCCGGACACCTGCCAAGCCAGCGTGGCGAATAATATCCGCACTCCCGGCAGCGCATCGGCAACTCTGGTACTACCTTTCCATAGTATACCATAATATTATATCACTGCCAGTGAAGTCGAACAAGACTGGACGTAGGACATAAGACTATTTCCTACGTCTTACGTCCTAAGTCCTACACCCGTTTTCTGAACCTGTACCTCGCCGTCTTCCGCGTCGAGTTGCACCTTATCGCCGCGGGCGAAGGTGTGCTTCAGCAGTTCCTCCGACAGCCGGTCCTCGACCAGGCGCTGGATCGCCCGGCGCAGGGGACGGGCCCCGAATTTCTCGTCAAAGCCTTCCTTGGCCAGAAGGTCCTTGAGGCTGTCGCTGAACGCGACCTCGACCTCGTTTTCCTTCATCCGTTGAGCGACGTCCTTCAGCATCAGGTCCACGATGGCCCTGATGTGCTCGGTGGTCAGGGCGTGGAAGACGATAATCTCGTCGATCCGGTTCAGGAACTCCGGTCGGAACGTGCGGTGTAGCTCGCTGATGACGCGCTCCTTCATCTTCTCGTAGTCGTTTGCCTCGTCCTCGGGCCTGGCGAAGCCGAGCGTGCGTTCATTCCGGATCAGCTGGGCGCCCACGTTCGAGGTCATAATGATGACGGTGTTGCGGAAGTCCACCGTACGCCCCTTGGCGTCGGTAAGACGGCCGTCCTCCAGCACCTGCAGCAGGATGTTGAAGACCTCGGGGTGGGCCTTCTCGATCTCGTCCAGGAGCACCACGGTGTAGGGGCGCCTGCGGACGGCCTCGGTCAACTGGCCGCCCTCGTCGTAGCCGACGTAACCCGGAGGCGCGCCGACCAGGCGGGAAACGGCGTGCCGCTCCATATACTCCGACATGTCGATGCGTACCAGGGCCTCCTCGTCGTTGAACAGGGCCTCGGCCAGCGCCCGGGCCAGCTCGGTCTTGCCCACGCCCGTGGGGCCGAGGAAGATGAACGATCCGACGGGCCGCTTCGGGTCCTTGAGCCCCGCCCGCGCCCTGCGGATCGCCCGGGAGACCGCCGCCACGGCCTCGTCCTGGCCGACCACGCGCTGGTGCAGGATTTCCTCCATCTTCAAAAGGCGCTCGGATTCCTCCTCGGCCAGCTTCGACACCGGGATCCCGGTCCAGGTGGAGACGATGTGGGCGATGTCCTGCTCGCCGACGACGAGTTCGTCCCCGCCCTTCCGCTGGCGCCAGGCTTCCCTCGATTCCTCCAGCCGGTTCTTCAACTGCTGCTCCTGGTCGCGCAGCATGGCCGCCTTCTCGAACTCCTGCCCGGCGATGGCCGCTTCCTTCTCCTTGCGGATGTCTTCGAGCCTGGCTTCCAGCTCCTTGAGGTCGGGCGGGGCGGTGAAGGCCTGCAGGCGCACGCGCGAGCCGGCCTCGTCGACGAGGTCGATGGCCTTGTCCGGGAGGAAGCGGTCGGTGATGTAACGGTCCGACAGCCTCGCCGCGGCTTCGATGGCCTCGTCGGTGATGTGCACGCGGTGGTGGGCCTCGTACTTGTCACGCAGCCCCTTCAGGATCGCGATTGTCTCCTCCACCGTCGGCTCGTCGACCATGATCGGCTGGAAGCGGCGCTCCAGCGCCGGGTCGCGCTCAACGTGCTTGCGGTACTCGTCCAGGGTCGTCGCCCCAATGGTCTGCAGCTCGCCCCTGGCCAAGGCGGGCTTGAGGATGTTGGCCGCGTCGATGGCCCCCTCGGCCGCGCCCGCGCCGATCAGGGTGTGCAGCTCGTCGATAAACAGGATGACGTTCCCCGCCGCCTTAATCTCGTCGATAACCTTCTTGATCCGTTCCTCGAACTCGCCCCGGTACTTGGTGCCGGCCACCATCGACGCGAGGTCGAGGGCGACAACGCGTTTGTTCAAGAGCACTTCGGGTACCATGCCCTTACTGATGCGCTGCGCCAGCCCTTCGGCGATGGCCGTCTTGCCCACGCCGGGGTCGCCGATGAGCACCGGGTTGTTCTTGGTGCGCCGGCTCAAGATCTGGATCACGCGCTCGATTTCTTTCTCCCGCCCGATGACCGGGTCCAGTTTTTCTTCCCTAGCCATGGCCGTCAGGTCGCGGGCATACTGGTCCAGGTTCGGGGTCTTGGTATCCTTCTTGGCCGGCTCGCCGCTAACCCCGCAGGCGGCGCAACCGGTAGGGGCGGCGCCGCCCCCCATGATCTGGACGATCATCTGCCGCACCCTGTCCAAGTCGGCTCCCATGCCGGTCAGGATCTGGGCCGCGACGCCCTCCCCTTCGCGGATCAGGCCCAGGAGCAAGTGCTCGGTGCCGACGTAGTTGTGGCCGAGCTGCCTGGCCTCGTCGACCGACAGCTCCAGCACCCGCTTCGCCCGCGGCGTCAAGGCGACCTCGCGCAGAGGCGCCGGCGGCTGCCCGGTCTCCACGGTCTGCTCGATGGCGGCCCTGACCTTGTCGGCGTCCAGTCCGAGTTCGAGCAGAATCCTCGCTCCGACGCCCTCACCCTCGCGGATCAGGCCCAGCAGCAAGTGCTCGGTGCCCACGTAAGGGTAATTGAACCTCCGCGCCTCTTCCTGGGCGAGCAGGATCACTTTCTGGGCCCGTTTAGTAAACCTTCCGAACATTTTTTTGCGTACCTCCCCGCATCATAACAATGCATTTCCTTTATTTTTTCTTCTTCTTGGCCAGCGTTTCGCGCACGAGTCCGGCCCTCAGAACATCCCGCTGGTGGGGGGAAAGCTCCCCCCCGTACTTCAGGATGAAAGCGGGCCTCGTCAGCACCATCAGCGTCCAGGCCATGCTCGGCGATACATCCTTGATGATCCCGAGGTCGATGCCCAGGCGGACGTCCGAAAGGTACTGGATCGCCTCCCGGGAGTTGAGCAGGCGGGCGTAGCGCAGGATGCCGTAAGCGCGCCACACCCTGTCCTCGACGATCTCCGGCCGTTCTTGGTGCAGGAGCCTGCGGGCCGCCCGCTCCTGGTCGATGATCTGCCGGCACACCGCAACCAGGTTCTGGACGATCTCCTCCTCGGCCCGCCCCAGGGTGATCTGGTTCGAAATTTGGAAAAGGTTCCCGGCGGCCTCGGTGCCTTCGCCGTAGAGCCCACGTACGGTGAGCCCCAGCTTGCCGATGGTCGCCAGTACCTGCCTGACCTGCCCCGTGATGGCCAGCCCCGGAAGATGGAGCATCAGCGAGGCCCGCAGCCCGGTGCCGACGTTGGTCGGGCAGGCCGTCAGGTAGCCGATCGACTCCGAGTAGGCATAGTCCAAAGTCCGCTCCAGGGCGTCGTCGACGACGTTCGCCTTCTCCAGGGCCTGTTCCAGTTGCAGGCCCGGCGCCAGCACCTGGATGCGCAGGTGGTCTTCTTCATTGACCATGATGCTCACGGACTCGTCGTCCGAAAGCCCTATCGCCCGGCCTTCCGCCGGGCCCTGGAAAAAAGCCGGGCTGGCCAGGTGTTTCTCGACTAGTATCTGCCTTTCCAGAGACGACAATTCCGCCGCCCTGGACAGCTCCAATCCTCCGACGGCTTCCGCCAACCGCCTGTCCTTGACCGCCAGTTCGACGGCGTGGACGATCTCCTCGGCCGCTTCCGGCGTCAAGCGGTGGGGGAAGGGGTAATCGGCCAGCGCCCGCGCCAGGCGGATGCGGCTGGAGACGACCACGTCCCCGTCCGAGGCCCCGTCCCGCATCCACGCGCTGTAGGGATTGCTGACGGTTTCCTTAAGCCCCACCGTCTCCACCTCCCCGGTCCAGGCCGGCCTCGAGTTCCCTGATCCGGTCCCTGAACACCGCCGCTTTTTCGTACTCCTCCCTGGCGATGGCGTCCTGCAGCTCGGCCTTGAGCTGCTCGATATCACGCAGCACCCTCGACTTCTTCTGTCCCCGCCCGGGGACCTTGCCGGTATGGCGCAGCGCTCCGTGGACTCTCCGCAACAGGGTGCCGAGCTGGGGCTCAAACTCGCGGTAGCACCCGCTGCAGCCGAACAGCCCTGTCTGGCCGAGTTCCCCGGCCGTCAGGCCGCACCTGGGACACCTTGCCTCGTGCGGCATGACCTTATTCCCGGACTGCGGCCCCGGCCCGATCATCCCGGCCAGGAAGCTGCTCAGGTTCAGCGGGGGATTAAAATGAAAATGGATATGGCCGACCTGCTCCTCCTGGGCGCAAACCTCGCAGAGATGCATTTCCTTCTTGTTGTTGTTGACGATCTCGGTATAGTGGAAGGTGGCCGGCCGCTGTTTGCACTTCTCGCAAAGCATAATTCTACATCCTCTCGATAGCATCTAGCGTTAGGCTTTAAGTGACAAAATCAGGTAGCAATATTCGATACAGAGACCGAATGGCATTCAGCGTTCAGCATTCGGCATTCGTATAAGGACTATCCCGGAATCTAAGTGCCGATAGCTGAGCGCCGAACACCGAGTGCTATTCCATTCCCCGGAGCAAAGCCGCCAGCATGGCGCGCATCAACTGCGCCCGCAGGGTGTTCCTGCCCGGAAGTTCGACCTTGGACAGGCCGTCCCCCACAATCGCCGCCATCATCCCAGCCTCTCGCCCGGTGATAAGCGATTCCTCGCTAAGCCGCCCGATGATTTGCAGGGCCTCGCGGTGTCCGATGGCGTCGCCGACAACATGGTAAAGCCGCCGGACAAACTCGTCCTCTACGGGCAGCTTGATGATCCGCACGTATCCACCGCCGCCCCGCCGGCTTTCGACAACAAAGCCCGAATGCGGTCCGAATCTGGTCGACAGCACGTAGGTCACCTGGGACGGAGCGCAGTTGAACTTCAAGGCAAGGTCGCTGCGCCGGACATCGACGTAGTCGCGTTCGCTCTGCTCTAACAGCCGGTAGATATACTGGGCGATGTATTCAGCCAGCGTCGGCATGGCGGTACCCCCCCCTCGATCCTGACTTTGACTTTTGTTGACTATCTGGTTAATACCATACCGAATCCGGTCGCAAAAAGCAATTCCCTTTTGCCCTTATTTTAGCCGCTGTCACCCACTTTTTAGTCAAAGATAGTCAAAGCAGGGCGCCTCAGTCATCCCTTGTACGTTTTGGCGGCTCCCGCTTCCAGTGTTATAATATTGCTCATAATAATGGTCGCGAGTCGTAGGAGTCGCCGGCCGGAGGAGGAACGCTGATGAGAACCCTGGCATATTTCCTGATCGCTGTCGGCACCCTGATCTTTGCGGGTTATGCCCTCTACGGTTTATGCATATTCATCGGCGGGGCCGGCGTGCCCCTGGCTGTGAGGGTGGGAGTCGCCGCCCTGCTTCTAGGCCTGGCGGCGCTGCTCCTCGCTCTATGGATAGAACGCGCGAAGGAAGGTGACAAAGGATGATCGTGGCCACCTCAAGCACCATTGCGGGTAAGAAAGTAGTCAAAACACTTGGTGTAGTTACCGGCAGCATCATCAGGAGCAGGCACATCGGCAAGGACATTGTCGCCGGGCTGCGCAATGTCGTCGGCGGGGAAATCAAGGAATACACCGAACTCATGGCCGACGCCCGCCAGGAGGCAGTCAAGAGAATGATCAGCCAAGCCGAGAAACTCGGAGCCAACGCCGTCGTCGACGTCCGCTTCGCCACCGCCCAGGTGATGTCGATGGCGGCCGAGATCCTGGCCTACGGCACGGCCGTGGTCGTGGAGCAGCCGTAGGCTGCTCGATGTTAGACACCCAATACCACCAAGGGGCAGTATTACTGCCCCTTCGCGTTCTCGACAGGATATGACTGTATGTTACAAAAAAGCCCGCTTGCCGAGATTTCCGTTCAGCAGTCCCGCTACGGTTGGTGATCTGCGACGGCCTACGGTTATTCCAGCTTGACGGCCGTCCCTGAGGCCGTAACCATCAGCATCCCCTCACGGAGTACCTCGTAGTCCACGTCGATACCCACAACGGCGTCACCGCCCAGGCGTTGCGCATCCTCGCTCATTTCGGCCAGAGCCAGTTCACGAGCCTGCTTAAGTTTCTGCTCATATGCTCCGGATCGCCCGCCGATGACGTCCGTGATTGAGGCCATCAAGTCACGGATGATATTCGCTCCCATAATGGCCTCCCCACTGACGATCCCAAGGTATTCACGAATCGTTCTTCCCTGGATCTCATGCGTTGTGGTTAGAATCATTGCTTGCACCCTTTCCGTCAACAACCTAATCAATTCTTCTTACATCGGTCACCCGGCCGCGGCATTCCCCTCCCTAGTCTAGAGAATATCGATCCGGCTGACCTGCTCGTCGGTATTAAGGGTCAGCTTTACTGTCATGCCAACTTCGATGTGGCCCAGGCTCCGAGTAGCACTTCCTTCCTTTACTGTTACTGTCTCTGCCAGGTAGTAAGTCTCTTCATCCCCGTTGCTTTTCTCGATCATGATCCGCTTCGTTCCCGAGGTCCGGATGTAGGTGACATCACCGGAAACGTACGCCCTACCCGAGATTTCAATCCGGGTAACCTTATCGTCGCTGTTCAAGGTCAGCTCTACCAGCATGTCTTCTTCGATGTAGCCCAGGCTCCGAGTAGCACTTCCTTCCTTGACGGTCACGCTATCCGCCAGGTAATAGGTTTCTTCCTGCCCGTTGCTTTTCTCGATCATAATCCGTTTCGTCCCCGAGGTCCGGATGTAGGTCACTGTCCCCTGAATGCCCGCGGGAGCCGTGATTTCAATCCGGGTAACCTTGTCGTCGCTGTTCAGGGTCAGCTTTACCTGCATGCCTTCTTCGATGTAGCCCAGGCTCCGAGTAGCACTTCCTTCCTTTACTGTTACTGTCTCTGCCAGGTAGTAAGTCTCTTCATCCCCGTTGCTTTTCTCGATCATGATCCGCTTCGTTCCCGAGGTCCGGATGTAGGTTACTGTCCCCTGAATGCCCGCGGGAGCCGTGATTTCAATCCGGGTAACCTTATCGTCGCTGTTCAGGGTCAGCTTTACCTGCATGCCTTCTTCGATGTAGCCCAGGCTCCGAGTAGCACTTCCTTCCTTTACTGTTACTGTCTCTGCCAGGTAGTAAGTCTCTTCATCCCCGTTGCTTTTCTCGATCATGATCCGCTTCGTTCCCGAGGTCCGGATGTAGGTCACTGTCCCCTGAATGCCCGCGGGAGCCGTGATTTCAATCCGGGTAACCTTGTCGTCGCTGTTCAGGGTCAGCTTTACCTGCATGCCTTCTTCGATGTAGCCCAGGCTCCGAGTAGCACTTCCTTCCTTGACGGTCACGCTATCCGCCAGGTAATAGGTTTCTTCCTGCCCGTTGCTCTTCTCGATCATAATCCGTTTCGTCCCCGAGGTCCGGATGTAGGTCACTGTCCCCTCAAGGGCTTCTGCTTTTAGCTCCACAGCCTGGACCTGGTTACCCGTCACCCGAATCCGTGCTTCCGCACCCACGGTTACATCACTGAGCCGCAGGGATACCCCGTTTCTGGTAACGCTCACAGATGGGCTAATGTTCAGCGTCAGCATGCCGCCGGTGCTGGTCTGGAAAAACAACTGGTTGGAAGCGGAGACAACGGCCAGTATCTTGCCGTCATATTCCGAAGTTTGAGCGGCCGGGGTCTGGCCGGTGGACTTCCCGACAAAGATTACCTGCCCGCTGCCATTAAGGATGAGCTTTACGTTCTGCTCCAGGCTCATTGACGACAGTGTTACCTTCTGCCCGCCTCTGTAAACAATGTGGTCCTGCTTCAGGGGGTAGGTGAAAGCGCCCGAAGAAGTGCGCAGCGTGATCTTCCCGCCCTGCCAGTCCACCGCAACCAGCTGGCCGGTAATGAACCTGCCGGGATAAGGGTTGATATGCGCCGTGCCCAGCATCTTCCCCAGGAAGGAAGCGACCTCGGCCCGCGTAACCGGCCTCTGGGGTTCGAAAAGGGTGGCCGAAGTCCCGGACATGATGCCCTCCCTGTAAACCGCCGCCAGCATCCGCTGGTAGGCCGCCGGGATGTTGGCGGTATCGGTGAAGACCAGGGGGGTGTCGTCAGTCTGCAGGTTCAAAGCCTTCGCCAGCCACAGGGCGATCTCCAGCCGGGTGGCGGGCTCGTTGAACTTGATCTGGGAAATCTGGCCGGAAAAGAGCTGCTTTTGCGCGGCCAGGGCGATGTACCCCTGACCCCACTTGATATCCGGAGGAAAAACAATCTTGCTGGTATCGATTCGGGATGCTTCATTTTCCAGGCCCAGGGCCCGGATGATGACGACCAGGGCCTCGCGGCGCGTGACGTTGTCTTTGGGCTTGAATACGTTGCCGGGGTAACCGTTCATCAAATCCAGCGCGCGCACCTGCATAATGGTCTCTTCAGCCCAATGGCCCCGGACGTCCTGGAAAGTGGCGAGTTCTTCCGCCCGGGCCTGTCCCGCCGCCAGGCAAGACAGGGCAAGGACCATTACAGTTAAAGCCATCCAGATTTTTTTGCGACCTGCCATCTCGTCTCCTCCCCTGTGATATCTGTCGGGCTTTATTCGCAATACAATCTTCTCCCTCATGCTACCAAACCCGGCACAAAACCGCTAGCAACATTTTCTTTGTTTTCCATAATATTAAGCCTGCCGGAGCCCGCAATGTGACACTCAAACCCTTATCCGCTATGGGCCTCTTGAAAAACCGAGGGCTGTTCAAAAACAAGCATGGCGCGGAAGGCGAAGGCGGCCAGCGCGGAGCGTACTGAAAAAGAGGTCTGAAACCAGAGGTCAGAAGTCTGACCGGGAAGCGATCACTCGTAATCGCATCGAGTCCGACCCCGGACTTCCGGCATCTGACATCCTTGTTGGTACGTGAACACTGGCCGGCGAGCCTGACAAAGCCAGGCGAAGTTTTTCAACAGCCCCCTATCGGATAGGCCCGAAAGACGACAAAAACCGCTGCGCGAGGCAGCGGCCGCAAAAAGAATTGGCTCCGCGAGCAGGATTCGAACCTGCAACCCTCCGGTTAACAGCCGGATGCTCTACCGTTGAGCTATCGCGGAACGAAAATTTTAGGCGTGTTCTGTTTTTGCTTTAAAAGCTATTATAGCAAAGGCCCGTGACCCCCGCAAGACTTCCGGCCGTATAACAATGTTCCCCGAACATCCTCTAGCGTAACCAAAAACGCGGCAAACTTTTTTCTTCGGAGCATCCTAAACACCGAGGTGAGAACAATGGCCTCTATCGTTCGACTTTTTTAAGCGTAACCCGCGGTTTATCGTCCTGCCGGAAAGCCGCCTCTGGCTGGCAGGCAAGTGGATGCTTGAAAAGGCGTGGCTGGCCGAACACAGTTAGGCTGCCAAAAGCGTGGCATTGAGCGCTGGGCACTGAGCGCCGAGACCTGGAATAGAGCCCAGCGCCAATGCATAAACAAAGACCGCCATCTGAGGCGGTCTTTGTTTATACTTTGGCTCCGCGAGTAGGATTCGAACCTACAACCCTCCGGTTAACAGCCGGATGCTCTACCGTTGAGCTATCGCGGAACGGATTAGCGCAACGACAAGAGTTATTATACAGGGGCGGCGCCGGCCCGTCAAGTTTTACAGCGTTGTTTGTGCTTTGTACCCTGCAGGACCCTCGATATGGATCCTGGCGTAGGCCGCAATGCAGCAGGCTCTCTCAACCATGACTCTTTAACTGGCGTTCGTTGAACGACCTATATCCTTAATAAGGCCTGGTAGCAGGGAGCCCCAAACCACGAGCACTCCCTGCATACCTTCATCCGCCAGGCGCGGTCGGCCCGCTCGTCCGCAAGACCGCGCAGGCGCGCCCATGTCAGCGTCGCGCCCGGCTCCAGTCCGAGCCGCGCCAGCACCAGGCCGTCCAGGCGGGATACCGCCGCTTCCCCGCCGCCGTCTCGGACACAGCTCCCTTCAACCAGCCAGGGACAGGCCGCACAGATCACATCGGTCCCGTCAGTCAACCGTACCCGGGCAGCCGGCCGACCGGCAAGCCCCGCGAGAACCCGCGCGAAGTTGGCAACGAAAACGGGCGTATAGCCCAGCCCGCGGAACTCGCCCGCGCAGAGCAGGTGGTGAGCCCGCAGAACAACCGGTTCAGCCATCCTGCGACGCGGCGCCCTTTTCCAGCGGCAGGAACGGCCAGGCCGCCGCCGCGGCCGCCAGGATCTTGGTCAGGTCACCCGGGATAAAGGGAATTGTCCCCATCCAGAGAAGCTTGACCAGGTCGGTAACCCCCGTATACAGGGAGAGAACGGCAAGGCCCGGTCCGTGAATCAGGATAAAATTCCCCGCCGTCATTACCGCGATCAGCCCTGGCAGAGTACGCGCCCAGGCGTATCTCCTGACCGCATGGCCTACCGCCATGGCCGCCAGGACAAAGCCCGCCAGGTAGCCTCCCGTCGGGCCGGCCAGGACGGCCAGACCCCCGCTGAGCCCAGCGAACCAGGGCAGGCCGGCCGCGCCCGCCGCCACGTAGACGCCCGCGCTGAAGCCGCCCCAGCCGCGCCCCAGCAGCACTCCGGCCAGCAGTACCGCAAAGGTCTGTCCCGTTATCGGCACCGGCGACCAGGGCACGGGAATGCGGGCCTGCGCGGCGGCGCCGATCAGAGCCGCAAAACCTACGGACAGCGCCAGCTTGTGCGCAAAGGGCAGCTCCTCGAACCACCGGACGGCCCTGCTGCCATAACCCCGTAGACTGAACACACCCTGCAAGTCAAACAACCTCCTCGCTCTATGATGAAGGTATTCTACAATTACGGAACGCCAATTGTCAACCAGTTGTAGCCAGGCTGGTTAACAATTATGGTGTTACTCTACCGTAAGGCGCAGCCATAAGAGCCGAGAGACGCCTATTTTGCTTTCGCCAGACTTTTCGGCGCGGGGGGCTCACAAAGCACAGTTTAGACGAGCCCGGCGCTCGTAGGCGTCCATAAGCAGGGCGGTGACGGGCCCCGGAACGCTAACACCCACCGGCCGACCGTTAAACAGCGAAACAGGCATAACGCCCATCAGAGAGTTCGTGAGAAAAATCTCGTCGGCATCAGCCAGCGCTGTAGCGCCGAAGCATCCCTCAACGACATCTATTCCCAGGAACCCGGCCGCTTGCAGGACTATGTGCCGAACAATACCCGGCAACAACCCGCAATCGGCGTGCGGCGTGAACAGCCGGCCCTTGTGCACCAGGAAGACGTTGCTGGCCGTTCCCTCGGCAACCGCTCCTTCAGTATTCAGAAGGATACCTTCGTCCCATCCGTTCGACCTTGCCTCCTGCCTGCCCAGCAAACTGTCCAGGTAGTTGAGAGTTTTCAGCCTGACGATGGGCGAATGCGGGTTCCGCCTCACTTTGCACATGCCCACTCGTATGCCCTGCCGGTAACAGTCCGCACCGTAAGGAGGCGGGCCCGGAGTGACGATAGCGCATCCCTCGCATCCCGCCGGCCCCGCCGTTACAGTCAGCCGCAAGGAACCGCGGTGTATCGCGTTGGCTTGCCGGCCCATTTCCAGGTATTCCTGCAAGCGCCCGGCATGTCGGCCCAGCTCTATGCCAAGTTGCGCCATACCGCTTTCCAGCCTGGCAAGATGTTCCCTCACAAAAAGGATGCGCCCGTCGGTAACGGCCAATGTCTCGAACAGGCCAACGCCGTACTGCAGCCCGCGGTCGAGAGGGCTGACGCACCTCTCTTGTGCCGGCAGGATCCGGCCGTTGACGCAGGCTAAAGTCTCCATCCATCCACCTCCAGCCCGTTAACCCCCAGGGCCTTCAACAGCGCCCTGGCCTTATCAAGCGTCTCGCGGTACTCCGCTTCCGGATCGGAGTCGATGGTTATGCCGCCTCCGGCATGGAACCAAGCCCTGTTCTTATGGCAGACTACGCTCCTGATCGCGATGCTCATATCCGCGTTCCCGTCAAATCCCAGGTAGCCGATCGCTCCGGTGTAAATCCCCCGCCTGACCGGCTCCAGCTCTTCAATGATTTGCATGGACCGAACCTTGGGCGCCCCGGTGACCGACCCTCCCGGAAAACAGGCCCGCAAGAGGTCGACCGCGTTGCATCTTGAATCCAGCCGGCCCTCAACCGTGGCCACCAGCTGAAAGACCGTGGCATAATCCTCTATCCGGTATAGCTCGGGGACCTGAATGGAACCCGGAAGACATACCTTCCCCAGGTCGCTGCGCAGCATGTCCACCACCATGGCCAGTTCGGCGCGGTCTTTGGCGCTCTGCCACAGTTCCTCGCGCAGGCGTCGGTCGGTCTCGGGGGTGTCGCCCCGCGGCCTCGTACCCTTGATCGGACGGGTCTCTACCCGGCCATCCCGCAGGCGAAGGAACAACTCGGGTGACGCCGATATGACCGTAAAATCTTCGCAGTCGAGATAGGCTGCAAAGGGAGCCGGACTTATACTGCGCAAGGACCGGTATAAAACCCACGGATCTCCGAAAAAAGGCAGCGAGAAGCGCTGCGCCAGGTTGATGACAAAGATGTCCCCGGCGGCAATGTATTCGCGGACTCTCTCGACGGCCGCCTTAAAGGCCGGCGGGCTGAAAGTGCTGGTCAAAAACCCGTCCCGCACCCGCAGCAAGGAAAAGCGTTGCCCGGACACGGCCGGGTTTTCTTCAAAACCGGCGGCCGCCTCATGCCGAACCGTTCCTGACAGGAGTCTTCCCGACAAGGCCCCGCGAAGCCGCTTCAGTTTCTCTTTTGCCCGCCTGAGTCCCGCCGACCCTCGTTCAGGCAGGCTTGCGGCCACCAGATAAACCCGGTGCGAAAAATGATCAACAACGGCCGCCGCATCGTAAAAACCAAGATGGATCTCGGGCAGCCCAAGGTCATCGCTGCTTAGCGACGGCAGTCTCTCGATGCGTCTGGCGAGATCGTAACCGAAATAACCCACCGCGCCGCCGATGAAAGGGGGCGCCGGTGCCGTTCGCAGCAAGCGGTGGCTTGATATCAGTTCCTTCAACACGTCAAAGGGGTTAGCCTCATTTTCTTCCTGCGCCGATGCGTTTTCCCCCGTGATCCTTATCTTTCCGTGTTTTTCCGAGACGGTGAGAAACGGTTCGGCGCCTAAAATGGAGTAACGGCCCATCCGCCCCTTTCTGAGGCTGCTTTCGAGCAGAAACGGGAGCCTCAAATCACGGATTTTCTCAAAGAGGCCCGGCGGGTCGGCAGCCGCCGGCAGTTCCTCGATTAGGAGCGCGGTCGGCACCAGCATCCCCCCTTGATGGCCGCGAAGTTCGCCAATAACGCCAAGCCTTGAGGAGTCAAGATCGATTCGGGATGAAACTGTACACCTTCAACCGTAAACTCAACGTGCCGCAGACCCATTACTTCTCCCCCGGCGTCCACAGCGGTCACGGCCAGTTCACCCGGCAACCCTCCCGGCGGAACAATCAGTGAATGATACCTGGCGGCGATCAGCGGATTAGGAAGATCTCTATAGATACCGCGGCCGTCGTGGTAAACCGGCGTGACCTTTCCGTGCATCGGCCGCCTTGCGCGAGCCAAACCGCCTCCGAAAGCGCGGGCTATTGCCTGATGGCCGAGGCAGACTCCCAGTACGGGCAGCCGACCGCTGAAATGGCGCACTGCCTCTATGCATATCCCCGCTTCATCCGGGGCGCAAGGTCCCGGTGACAAAACAAGATGCGATATCGGCAGCGCCTTCAGGCCGGTAATAGCAACCTCATCGTTACGAACCACGAGGACGTTTTTCCCTAGGATTTTAAAATACTGGTAAAGGCTGTACACAAACGAATCGTAATTGTCAATGATCACCACCACCGTACGCTGCCTCCTTCACCCCGAAAAAAAACACCGATACCCGCGTATCGGTGCTCACCCCGTGTCTCCGAGTCGTCTCGCCTGGTCTTAAACTTGCTCGTCTGATCTCGTCTCGTCTTTAGGTTGTCATGGCAACACTTGAATATAATTTAGCAACTGCTTCATACTTCGTCAACCGCTCACCGGCCCGCCCCGTCGAAATTTTACTTGCCGGCCTTCAGGATGGCCTGCAGGGCCGTCTCCAGCTCGGCATACTTGAAAGAGAATCCCAGCTCAAGGGCCCGGGCCGGGACCGCCCTCTGCCCGCTCAAGAGCAGCGCCTCGGCCATCTCGCCCAGGGCCAGGCGTAAAAGCGCCCTCGGAACGGCAAGCCGTGACGGACGGCGCATCATCCGCCCCAGAGTCCTCGCGAAAGCCAGATTGGTTACCGGATTCGGGGCCACGGCGTTTACCGGACCCCGCGCCTCTTTGTTCGCGATGAGAAAGCGAATCAGGCTGACCAGATCGTCGCGGTGGATCCAGGACATCCACTGCCGGCCGGAGCCGAACGGTCCGCCCGCAAACCAGCGGAAGGGCAAGAGCATCCGGGGCAGGGCCCCGCCGTCCCTCTCCAACACCATGCCGGTGCGCAGCAGGACGACGCGCATCCCCAGAATCTCCGCTTGCCGGGCCTCTCTTTCCCAGGCCGTACAGACCTCGCTGAGGAAGTCTTGCCCGGGAGCGTCGGCTTCGGTCAATTCTTCATCGCCACGCGGACCGTAATAGCCGACCGCTGAACCGCTGACCAGCACCCCCGGTCTCCGCTTCACACGCGCCAGGGTCTCGACCAGCACTCTCGTCCCCTGCACCCGGCTTTCGCGAATCCGTTCCTTTTGTTCAGGCGTCCAGCGCCGGGCGGCGATCGACTCTCCGGCCAGGTGCACGACGGCATCCGCCCCGTCCAGCGCCTCCCACCAGCGACTTTCGGCCTCTCCCGGCGGGATGCCGCCCTCCTCGCCGGAGGCAGCAGGCCCTCCCGCCGGCCATGTAACAGCCTTGACTCCCGCGGGCAGGCGCCCCGTTTTGGACCTCGTCAGCACGGTAACCTCGTCGCCCCTGTCGAGGAAAGAAGCAACCAGGGGCCTACCGATGAACCCCGTTCCTCCCGTCACGACCACCTTCATTGCCCGTCCCTCCCTTTCTGCGGCCGCCGAACCGCTGCAGCCTTGCCAAAACCTTCACCAGTTTCGCAAACCGGCGGGGGCCGACAAGTAAAACGGTCTCGACGATCTGATCCAGTTCCCTGTAAAAACTTTGCAGCACCTGCAGCCGACCAGCCACAAAATCCCGATCCGGCCCGGACGAAGCTTCCCGCGCACGCCGCAGACTGCCTTCGATGATCCGAAACGACTGGTCAAACTCCGGTTTCTGTCGCCGCTCAAGCACCCGTTGCATAATCAGCCAGGGATCGGCCTCGGCTTCGAAGTAGACCCGGCGGTCGCCCGGCGGCATGCTGCGCCGGACCATGCCGAACTGCTCCAGGACCCGGATGGCGATGCTGACGTTGCCCTTTGTAACACCCAGGGCCTCCGCCAGCTCGCCCAGGCTCATCGGCTCCGCAGACAGGTACAAAACGGCGTACAGCTCGCCCGTTGCCTTGCCCAGGCCCCAGAAAGCGGATTGCCGGCCCAAAGCCTCGATCAGCCGCATGCGCGCCTCACGCAGCGCCTCGTCCATAGCCCGTCACCCTCCGTCTTACTCGTGATAACATCGTTTAATACATTCTAAATGATACAAACTCTCATGGCAACAGTGTACAGGCACAACCCCCCTGCTCAGGCGTACACTGTAGGAAAAGCGAAAGCCAGGAATTACCACTGGACCGAGAAAGAGGAAGGGAACATGGGCTTTTTCAGGAGGGGCATCCTGGACGGCGTGGCCGTCCCGGACAAATGGAAGGCCGTCACCCAGACCCTGACGGACAGATCACGGCGCCTGGCGGAGGCAGCCAAGGCCAGGGCCGCCGTTGTCGGAATAGAAACCGCCATCGCCCGCCGGGAGCGGGCACTGGGGCATTTCGTCTTGACCATGTACCGCAAAAACGGTATAGACTACCGGAAAATCCGCGCCCACTGCGAAGAAATCGCCCGGCTCTACGACGAGCTCGATGAACTCAACAGGAAAATAACTGCGATCGTCGCCAACAGAGTCTTCTGCTCTTATTGCGGAAACAGCATGGAGGCCGGCGCCAGGTACTGTCCCCACTGCGGACGCCCCGTTGTGCAGGCCGCCGCCCGGCTCCCAGCCTAACCCGCACTGCAAACAAGTATGGGAGTGATTCGGGCCCGTATCCGCATGGGACCCGCCCGGCCGGCTTGATGACGGCGAAAAAATTAGGAGAGGCGGCTTCGGCTGCCTCTCCTCTGTCAAGACATCGCGCATCCATCTACGAACCGGCGACGAAGGCCTCGTAACCGAGGTCCCTCAGGTCTTCGGCCACCGCCTCCGCGCGCCGGCGCTCGGCGAAAGCGCCGACCTGCACACGGTACAGGACCGGCCCGCGTGACAGTTCATCCCGCATCTTCTTCAGGTCGAGATACCGCCCCGGGCAAGCCGTCGCCGCTCCCGGCACCTCGCCGTGCCCCAGCACGTTCGCCGGCGGGATGCGGTGCTCCCGCATCAGGCGCTGTAAAAGCGCGCGCAGGGAGACAAGCTGCGTCCTGGGCGGCGGGTAGAGCTCGAAGTTACCGATGAGGCAGACGCCGATGCCCTTGCGGTTCATCCCCCCGGCCACACAGTGCGCCCCTTCCATGGTCGGCGGCCGTCCGTTGACCACCGTCCCATCCCGCTCGACGAGGTAGTGATAGCCGACGTCGCGCCACCCGAGGCTCTTGTGGTAGGCCTTGACCTGGGCGGCGTTCCTCTCTTGCGTTCCGGTGTGGTGAACTACTATATGTATCCACTTGGGCATCCGTTTTCCCCTCCTTCCGCACTGCGGTCTCTATGGAATCGCGCCTTAACAGCGCTAAATAAGCTAAAGCCTGCAGGATCCCAAGCCGTCTTACCTATCCCATCCTAAATGCTTAATGCCAAGTGCCTAATGCTTGGCGTGGAACTCTACGATGTCATCCAGTTCCACCCCGGATTGGCGCGCCACCACCATCGTCAGCAGCGTGACCGACTTCTGCAGTTCCCTGATCAGCGGCTCCAGGCGCACCAGGAGATAAGCCGAGAGGGCCATCGGGAACCCGTAATTGCCGACCAGTTTTAAAAACTCTTCCACGCCGTTTTCCTCCCTCCAAATAAGGATGTCTGAGGTCGGAGGTCTGAGCTGCGAGCAGGATCTTAAGCCAGCTTCAAGATTTGCTTTCCGGCTTAATACATCCAGTCGCCGCCGACAAGCACTGTCGAAGACGGAATGGAGGGCCCAGAGCGGGCCCTCCATTCTCACTCTTCTCCTCTACTCCCCGATAAGGGTCGTAGCGGTACGCTCGACGATGCGGGCCGAGTCTATGGCCACCAGGTCCCCGCCGCTGGAGGCGAAGATGTTCCTGGCGATGATCGTGTTCATAGCCGCTTCCACCTCGGCGGCCGTCAGGCCGGCCTTGGGGTCGGGCACGCGGATAGTCACCGCGCTCCCCGAGGCATTCCGGAAGCGCATTTCCAGGTTCCTGGTCACTGCCACGAAATCACATCCTTTCCAGAACCACCGGGGCGCTACCCCGGGAAGGAAGGCCGCCCGGCTGCTTGACGACCTCCCCGTATTGGCATTCGGCATTCAGCATTCGACGCTTCGGAGAACAGACCCGGCGTTCTAATCCGAGTGCTGAAAGCTGACAGCAGAACGCTAAGCGTTGGCAAGCTCTTCAGCGTCCTCGCGCATCACCGCGGTGACGATATGGCTCTGCAGACCGCCCAGGACGGCGCCGACCTCGAAAACGTCCTGGTCCGGCGCGCCGGCCTTCACGTTGGACCAGCGGCGGTTCCGCAAGACGGGGTTGCCGTTATCGCTGACACCTGTCTGGACCTCGACGATCAGCACGCTGCCGAGAGGGGTAGACACGACTGCCATCAACTATACACCTCCTCCGGTTTAACCCGCCCTTTTGCGAGGTGCTCTCTCACATTCCCACATCTCGCGCAGGGCGTGCAAACGGTACCGTTTATAACAGCCATGATCATGGTAACAACCCCCGCTGGTGACCGTCAATAACAGATATGGCCGTACCACCGCCGGTGATTACCGTACGGCATACCTCCTACCGGCCTGCCCCGTCCCGGTTTGCCGAGAGCAGGCTGTCCAGGGAGAGTTCGAGTCGTGCCGCCAGCCGGTGCAGGGTGCGGTAGGACCCGAAGGCCCTTCCCCGCTCGATGTCGGAGATGTACTGCGGCGTAAGGCCGACGGCGCGCGCCAGAGCGGCCTGGCTCAACCCCTTGCTTATTCTTGCCCGGCGGACAAGGGAACCTAATTCGTTCATGTCTCCACCTCCTGTTCCTGAAAGAGCGCTTTCAGCATACCACTGAACCCTGACCAGGCTAGTCACTGTTTGTAACAGTTACCTATGCCCAAGTGTTATCCCCTAGCAGACCCTCATCCTGCAAAATACAACACCACAGACAATGAAAAATGGTTACAGCAGGTCTGGGTTATCCCCGACGCTCCGTGCTCCGCTTCGACCGTTCTATGAGGCCGTTGAAAAGCTTCGCCTGACTTTGTCGGGCATCGTCGTCCGGTGCTCACGTACCAACAAGGATGTCAGATGCCGGAAGTCCGAGGTCGGACTCGATGCGATTACGAGTGATCGCTTCCCGGTCAGACTTCTGACCTCTGGTTTCAGACCTCTTTTTCAGTACGCTCCGCGCTGGACTCCTCGCCTTCCGCGCCATGCTCGCTTTTGAACGGCCTTTCGGGTGATGGCCTGAGCTCGGTTCGGAGCGTGGCTTGCCTCCTGCGGATTGTTCGCGGGCGCAGTTTTCAGCAGGTTACCCAAGTACGCGTCGAGGCCTTGGCCGTAGCGAACGTTGGGAGTATAAATCAATAATGCGCAGTGAGCCGAGGAACCCGGCACTCAACTAAGTCTCTTCGAAGGGCTAGCCATAGGTGATGGGTTCGCTTTAACGAGCTGCCAAGTTGAGTGCTGGGCCGCTTTCGGTGATAAACCCAGCCCCGAATAGCAAGGACCGTTTTTTCAGGGTAGCTGAGGCATAAATATAACCTATATAACGTAGTATGGGGATTAATAAGATTGGATGGGCGGTGGGAACAATGCAAAAGCGGATCTGCCCGCAATGCAAAACGGCTTGGTACAGCGCGGACACCAGAGGGGTATGGATCTGCGCCTACTGCCATGCCGAAATCCCGGTCCCGGAAACCGCCAACGCCGATCAGCCCCGTAAGGCCCCGGGCGGCAAACCGGTCCAAAAGTAAACCGGCGAGCTACGTCAAAAGCTTACCGGCTAAATCCTGCAATCACTTAACCGTGGCAGATCTGCCGCACCCGGCCTTAAGTTGATTCACCCTTCCGAGGGTGAATTTTATGTTTTCACCCTAAAATAAATAAACAGGAGGGTCATGCCCTTTTAATATGGAGGAATTGGTATACCCGGTGTCGAATTTTAGTACGATAGTCCTATGCGCATAGGACTATCGTCCAGAAATCAAAGTGGTGACGCAAAAGCTACAGGGACTAACACGGGATTCCGGTTATGTCAGCCAGTTGCCGGGAATAGACGGTTGGTTAAATCCACCCCCTTCTGGCGGTGGATTTTTGTTTGACAGTCCATTATTAGGATTGAACCGGGATTCCACCGTTTTTTCGTATAACGGGTTTGCAGACAAGAAAACCCGTAATGTTGCCTACAGGAGTGGTGTCGATGTATTCGCAAGACACCCCGCTGAAACTCAACCGTTTTTGCCGTGACGACGAGCATCGTGACCAGGAAGCCGTCATACCGTGCCTCACGGACAAGGATACTGTTGTTCAGGCAGTCAGGGAATTAGCAGACGAACTGGGTCATACGCCTACACAGAGACAATACCTTCGAGTACAGAACTTACGGGGATACCCTCCTATCCGGTACGTCATTCAGCTTTTCTCTTCTTGGGATTATGCCGTTCTGGCTGCAGGACTAAAGCCGAACCGTAGAATCCTGCGCGTTCGACCTTTGAAAGACGAGAACGAAAAAAAGGCCCGCGCTATAATGGCCCTCAAGACTGCAACGGAGATTATCGGGTATCCCCCCGGCGTGACCGAGTACCGCAGCTTGCGCTTCAAACTTCGGCGGACCGACTGGCCTAGTGAAGATGCCATTTTCTTGATGTTTGACAGTTGGGCCTCGGCTCTTAGTGAGTGCGGCTTTGACCCGATGGACCCCAGGCGGAGAAAAACGGTCGCCGAAACGTTAAGGCGTTTCCGAGGACGAACAGTCGTGGCGGCATCGGAGCTGCACCGTTCTCCTTACAGGCGGATGGTTATGAAAGAAGTCCTTTCGGATGCGGGCATTGTTATAATCGGGAGACCGTCGCTTGGCGGGAGACTGTCACGATTACTTGTCACTGCCTACGAAATGGGGTTTCCTGAATTAAACGGGCACGACCGTGGACGCCGGCTTGCGATCCGCTTGGCCAAGGGTGAATCATACAAAGAAATGGGTGAGGACGAAGGGCTGACTCCCAGCAGAGTGTGCCAGATAATACAGCGGTACCTGACTGAACTGGTATCGGGCTGACACCGAATACCGGATGTTGCCCTGCAAGATCCCATGCGGTTTTAGGCAGGATAACCAGGCCTTCCCGGGAAACGCGGACAGACCTCTGACTGGTTCACGAGACTCTATTACTCCCATCATCATCACTAAACCGAAACCCTCTGCTAGTAAACAGCCTCAAGCAGGCATCGACCACGTCGGGATTGAACAATACGCCTTTGTCCTTCGTTAGCTGTTCCAGAGCCTGATCAATGCCTTTCGCCGGGCGATACGGGCGGTGAGAAGCCATCGCTTCAACGGTGTCGGCGACTCCGAGGATTTGCGCTTCCAAAAGAATATCGTCGGCGGAAAGTCCTTGAGGATATCCCGAACCGTCAAGCCGTTCGTGATGCTGAAGGACAATTTGAGCTACGGGCCATTGAAAGTTAATGCTCTTCAAGACGTCATACCCGACCAAGGGATGCATTTTGATAAGGCTCAACTCGGCTTCGTATAAACCGCCAGGTTTATTGAGAATCCCTGCCGGCACGTGTATTTTCCCCACGTCGTGAATCAGGGCCGCAAAACGGAGACCCTCGATCCGCTCTTTGGAAAGCCCCATTTCTTTCGCAATCAAACAGGCTAACTCGGCTACCCGGCGCTGGTGCCCGGCAGTATACGGATCCCTCATTTCGACCAGTTTTGCCACCGCCTGAATCGTCTCCTCAATGGCTCTCTTGAGCTGCCCCGAGCTTTCCCGAAGCGCGGCCTCGATTTTTACACGCTCCGTAATGTCCTGGACTGTCCCGGCCATTCTGACAGGTTTGCCTAAATCATCAAAGGTTGCCTCGGCCTGTACGTGGACAATACGTTCAGCGCCGTCTTCTAAAACAATGCGATACTCAATGCTGCATGGTTTTCTTTCCTTGAGGGCTTCGGCAATCGACTCCTCTACGTACTTCCTGTCGTCAGGGTGGACAGTGTTTATGGCAGCCTCATACGTCGCACCGGATTTTTGGGGAACGAGACCAAAAATCCGGCGGGTTCCGTCACAGAAGCGCACTTCATTGCCTGCAATGTCCCATTCCCAGCTTCCGAGACGGGCGATACGCTGGGCGCTAGCCAACCGGGCTTCGCTTGTCTGGAGCGTATCAAACATACGACGGTGCTCAAGGGTATTGGCAATCACTTCCCCTATAATCTTCAGCATGGTGATGTCTTCTTCAGTCCACGTCAGTCTTGAACGCACTGCGTCTAGGCCAAGAAAACCGACAAGGGATCTCTGGTGGACGAGGGGGACGACAAGAACCGACTGGATATCCTGGGCCTGGAGGATTTCCTTTTCTTCGCAGGCTCCGGATGGGAGTTCTTCGACACTCGGGATGTATATAGGCTTGAATTCCTTGAGTTGACGCATCCACCAGGCAAAGGTTTCTGTTGGCAGCCCTTTCAAGTTGTCGATCTGCGGTTCGATCCCTTCCGCGCACCACTCGTGGGTGTTGTCCATCTTGGTCCTATCGCTGGCGAACAAAAAGACATAACTGCGATCGGCACCGGCGAACTCGCCGATAGCCCGCAGTGCGACGTTTATACCGTTGTCGATCTCGTTTGGGGTGAGGCTGATAAGGTTAGCCGATATGTCCGCCACCAGCTTTTCCATTTTGAGACGCTGCTTTAATCTCTCTTCTGCCTGCTTGCTTTCGGTGATGTCCAGCAGGGATTCGACGCTCTTTCTCGTTCCCGGGATAACTGTGACTGTTGCATAAAGGTACTTAATTTTACCCTCTTTAGTAATGCTCCGGAACACGTAATTCCTGGGCGCCCCGTTTGGATCTACTCTCCGCAGCCGGTGATACTCCTTCATGCGCTCAACATCTTCCTGTACCACAAGTTCGGTCCAGCTCTTTTTGCCTTCGGTCTCCTCCCGGGTATACCCGGTCAGCTTCTCAAATTCACTGTTTACCAAGGATATCGTTGTGTCTTCCTCGATAATCGCCATAGCTGTCCCCGTATTCTCGAAGATGGTTCGGTACTTGGTTTCGGACTCCTGAAGTGCCTGCTCCATCTGTTTGCGCCCTGAAACATCGTAGCAGGATCCGATGTGCCCCAAGAAGCTCCCGTCTCGGCCATAAAACGGCGTGGCAAAATTTAAAATGTAACGGTATTTTCCGCTGCGGTGCCGGAGGCGGTATTCGATCTTAAACGGCTTTTGTGCATTTAAAGCATCCAGATGGGTTGTAACGTACCGGTCTAAATCCTCGGGATGAACCCCCTCAATCCAGCCATACCCCACTTCCTGCTCCATTGTTCTTCCGGTGAAGTCAAGCCAGCTTTTGTTAACGTAATCGCACTTACCGTCAATACCAGAACGCCACATAGGGTTAGGGAACCCGTCAATCAGGGCCAAACAGAAATCATGTGATTTTTGCAAAGCCTCGATCATCTTTTTGTAGTCAGTGACATCCCGGGCGGAAGCGCCGATCATTCCTTCAGCAGCAACCGGACAGACGTTCCACGCCAGCCACCGGTATGAACCGTCTTTGCAGAGACAGCGGCTTTCGAGATTAACCAGTGGCTTACCGGTGCCCAAGACCTTTTGCCATTGGATGTTTAACGGCCGGTCGTCGGGATGAAAAAAATCGGCGACCGGCCGTGCGAGAAGTTCTTCTTCAGTGTAACCGAGAAGACTTCTCAATGCCGAATTCACGCGCTTAAAGCAGCCGTCTGGGCCCACAATGCAGAGAATATCCGGCCATAATTCAAAGAAGTCCTCAAACTGCAGCAGCATAACCAAGCTCCCTTGTTTAAAAATTCTGCCACGGGTGGACTCCAAAGTAGTAATCCTTGTTTCCTACACAACACTGGTACGACCGGACTTGAAGCCAGAGCTGGTTATCGATGTACGTACACGGTGTAAAAGCGTTTACAAAACAAAACACCACCGCCAGAGGGGTGGGTTTTTCTATAGTTCCACCGGCAACTGGCTGACATAGCGGATCACCGCCTTAGTCCCTGTAGCTTTGCGCCACCGCCTTTCGGCAGTTTTGCCCTTCTAGCGGAACAGACTTAATGGATGAACGCGATACTAATAAACTTCTTCTCAAATAAATTAAAAATAAAAAAACTCATTGACTAGGACTAATGTCCTAACCAAAGTTCGACCTAAAACTACCAATTCCTTCATTTTTCGAGCTAGAGTTAAGAAATTTTTGTGCGGGTTAGCTAATCTCCAGGTTGAACATCGCCAGTCTTTGAATGAGTGCCCGGTAAAACCTCTCAGCGTCCTCTCGGCACTGTAAGCAGCAGACAAGGTCATCGGCGTAGCCCAGTGGGCTTCGCACCCGCTATACGACACGCCCTTTGCTCGGCGCACGGCCTGACCCTTAATTTACTGCGAAATTAAATCCTTTTCGGGTAAAAAGTCTTAAGCAAGCATCCACTACGTCGGGATTGAACAGTACCCCTTTATCCCTGGTTAATTGCTCCAAAGCCTTATCAATGCCTTGCGCAGGGCGATAAGGCCGGTGTGATGCCATTGCTTCTACCATATCAGCAACCCCCAGGATTTGTGCTTCCAGAAGGATGTCGTCGCCGAAAAGTCCTCCAGGATATCCTGAACCGTTAAGCCGTTCATGATGTTGGAGAATAATCTGAGCCACCGGCCAGGGAAAGTTTACGTCTTTCAGGATATCGTACCCAATCTTGGGGTGCATCTTGATCAGGCTGAACTCAGCATCGTGCAGGCGGCCTGGCTTGTTGAGAATGCCAGCCGGCACAGGTATTTTCCCCACGTCGTGAATAAGGGCACCAAAGCGGAGACCCTCAATCCGGTCTTTAGGAAGGCCCATCTCTTTTGCTATCGCGCAGGCCAGCTCAGCAACCCGGCGCTGGTGTCCGGCCGTATAAGGATCCTTCATCTCAACCAACTTTGCTACGGCCTGAATCGTTCCCTCTACCGCTTTCTGGAGCTGTTCCGAACTTTCCCGAAGTGCTTTCTCGATTCTCATCCGCTCCGTGATGTCCTGCACCGTTCCAGACATCTTGATAGGCCTGCCGGTCTCACCAAGAGTTACTTCGGCCTGCGCATGTACAATACGTTCGGAGCCGTCCGGCAAAACGATACGGTAATCTGCACTATAAGGTTTTCCCTCTTTAAAGGCTTTAGCAATAGATTTCTCTACAAACCCCCTGTCATCAGGGTGAACAGCTTTCAGGCTATCCTCATAGGTAGTGCCCAATTCCTGCGGGGTCAGACCAAAGATATGATAAATTTCATCAGCCCAATGCACTTCATTGTGCACAATATCCCAATCCCAGCTGCCAAGATGAGCAATGCGCTGGGCATTGGCTAGACTGGCTTCTCTCTGCCGAAGGATCTCATGCATGCGTCTGTGCTGGAGGGCATTGGCAATGACTTTCCCGACCGTCTTGAGCATTGCGATATCCTCTTCAGTCCATAGTTGCTTTGCGCGTACCGCGTCAAAACCAAGAAAACCAACCAGGGATTTGTCATATACGATCGGAACAACGAGAACCGACTGGGCATTCCGGGCCTGGAGGATTTCTTTTTCCATGCGCGCTTCGGAACCAAGTTCTTCGACATTCGAGACAAATATCGGTTCAAACCGGTTGAGCCGGCCCATCCACCAGGGGAATTTTTCACTTGGCAACCCCTTCAAGTTGTCAACTTGCGGTTTGATCCCTTCCGCACACCATTCGTGTGTGTTATCCATCTTCGTCCCGTCGCCGGAAAACAGAAAGATATAACTACGGTCGACACCGGCAAGTTCCCCAATTGCCCGCAGCGCAGCGTTTATACCGTTGTCAACCTCGTTTGGGGCAAGGCCGATAAGGTTCACCGATATGTCAGCGATCAGCTTTTCTATTCTTAGACGCTGCTGTAATCTTTCTTCGGCCCGCTTGCGCTCGGTGATTGTTTCAAGTGCTGCTACTATCGGGCACTCTTCGCATAATTTGGTGCGTTGGCGCATGGCCTCGCAACAGCGGCGTCCCACCACTTGCTCCGGGGGCAAGCCCAGCATCTCCAGCACAGCCTTGTTTGAACAGATGATTCTCGAGTCTGTGTCGTAGCAACTTACAAATTCCGACACGACATCCAAAATAACGGCTCTTTCCAGTTCGGATTTTATCAGTGCGTCCTCCGCTTGCTTACGGTCGGTAATGTCGACACCTACCGCGACAACATACTTAACCGAGCCGTCTTCATCCTGGATGGCGGTGTTCGACCATGCGATCAATCGGCGCCGCCCGTCTTTCGTTACCCAGCAGTTGTTGTGCCGGTTAGAAAATTGACCGGCCTGTAAATTCTTAAAGCTATCTCTAACCGTTTCGACCTCTTCAGGAACCAGGAGCAGATCCCAGACGTGCTCCCCCTTCAGTTCCTCGAACAAATAGCCGGTTGTTTGCTCGCAGGCACGGTTGAAACGGACGATCCGCCCGTTCCGGTCAAGAACGCACACCAAGGAGTTGGTGCGGTCAAGAACCGCAGAGACGCGGTCGCGTTCTTCACCCGGATTCTTTGCCATCTTCTTGCTCTGTGACGCCATACAGGATGCCTGTTCCTCCCTCTCTTGAATGGTACCCTGCGGAAAGGATTGCCCTCGTTTATTACCCTGACGCTAAAACCTCAATTTCCCCTGACTATCGAGATAAACGCGCATATGACAGACATCCTCTTTAATAGTGAGCACTTGGTTTCCGACATTGACATACACGCCGGGGTAAGCACGTCCCATAAATACGTGTCCCCCGGGGTTTACAGAAAGTACGGTCTTGACACCCAAGTCTGAACCGGCCTCGTCCACAACTATCGCGCCTTTTTTCGAAATGAGATGCCCCCCGCGAACGATTCCGCGTACATTTACATCGCCCCCGGCTTCCACCCGTGAGCAATAACATCCCTGACCCACAATGGAAATAGTACCGGATGCCGCAAGTGAACTGTTCACCGCAGACTTTAGCACAAGGTTCCCACCTGTGTCCTCGGCTTCGTCAGCCAGACTGGCTAGAACCTTAAGTTTGTGATAAAGGAGATGGAGTTGCTCAATGCTCTGCAGCCGCAATAAGTTGATCCCGTCAAAATAGTATTCAAAATCGATCAGGCTGGCTCGTATGTCCTCCGGCTGAACGGCAATGGTCAGGCGCCGCAGGGAATTGAGGAGATTGTGTACTTCTGCAGGTAAATTGCCGAAGCGGAGGTCCACCACCCGTTGCAACAATTGCCCAAAACCCAGGTTGGAATGTCTGACTCTTGGGTTGGCGTGTACCTCCTCGAGGACTTGAAGCAAAAGACTCAACTGGTTTATCACATGCGCTAACTGACCGGCTACCTTTTGAAAAGACAAACGGTTGCAACAACCAGCTATAACGGTACTACCGAATACAGACCCGCCAATCGTGATCGACCTGTACGCAACCATCTGGGCATTATCCACATTTTCACTGACATAAATATCTTCGGCAGAGTATACCAACACTCCCGCTCTTACATTGCCGCGGACACTAATACTGCCAACAAAACGCACATTACCAACAGACAAGTCAATGTCCCCGTTAATGGAATAAACCGACTCGACGCGGAAAAAGTACGTACGGCTATGTTTTTCGCAAAAAGGTTGACCGCTGGTTGTAGCTATAACGGTATTTCCGCCGTCTGCCAGGGCGGTTCCCTGACCGCATAACAATTGAATAGACTGCGGCGGTTCAGGCAAAAGCGCCTCCCCCCGTACGTTCATACCCGGGGTGCCAAGTTTGCCCGGGATTTTTCGGGCCAGCAGCTGCCCCTGCTCGACGGTAGCCAGCCGACGGCATTCCCGAAAATCCACGTTGTTGCGTTTATCGGGACTAAGGCAAAACTCACCTTGTCCAAAGAGGATCTCGACACTTTCAGCTTGAGATATCCCGGGCGGAATACCGGAGGCAACGATAAACCGGCCTTCCTCGGGCGTACCACGAAGCTGCCTTAATCTTGCCAGGTGTATTCCATAAGTAACTCCTTTCTGCTTTAAAACAGCCAGAGCCTGGTCCAGATCGGGGGGCTCACCTGGGTGGGAAACCGGTTTAGCCCGTAAAGTTAAGAGAGTCGACGGTTCCTGGTCTTCCAGCACATACTCGACACGACGACCAAAGGCAACATTTAAGTACGCCACCAAACCGTCATCGCTTATGACAACTTCAAGACAAGGTGGAATAAGCTCAATTCTGGGTTCGTACTCAATATGATCGCTCTCTCGAATCGGGACGGTTTCTTGTACAGGGACACCATTCACCAATACCTTTAACCCGGATGGCGCCAGCCGTGCCGGGGCACCACCGCTTTCGGGGTCCTTGACAAAGATGCGACCGTTGCTAACCCAGGCCAACCCCGCAATATCTTCAGCGACTGCCGGGGTTTTGGCTTCCATTGAGGACATATCCCCGGAATGCCTCAAAGTCTTAGGCGGCAGAACGCTGTTTAAAACGTTGTCCAGTGTTTTATCTAAATCATTCGGGTTAGACATTTCGAGTCATCCCCCAAAGTGTGGAGTGTCTTGACGACACAAGATAAAAAACCCACCGCCAGTAAGGGTGGGTAATACACATTGCGATTCCATCCCCCAGCAACTGGCTGACATAGCGGTATCCCGCGTTAGTCCCTATAGCTTTGCGCCGCCGCCTTTCGGCGGCTTTGCCTTTTTGTGGAGTACAATATATTATTTGTTTTTTATAAGATCATGTACAACTTGTGAAATTTGTTACTCTTTATCCACCCATCATCCTCTTACCGCTTACATACCGGAGACGGAAGACTGTGCGGATCATGGAACCTTCGGACCATAGTCCTAGTGGGCTAGGGCTATGGTCCGAAATTCGACATATTACTACCAATTCCTTCATTTTGGATAAATTCTTCATTACACATTTCGACAAGCCCCTTACTACATAAGGATAGTAACTGCATAAGTAGCTTTGTCTTTTACTCGCAATACTTGTGAAGTCTGGCACTAGGCCGGGAAATCCATCACAACCCGATCGCTAATGTCCACAAAATCCCCTTGGGGAGGGGATTTATGCGCCACCATGAAAAGCAATAACCTGAACAGCATACTGCGGAAATCCGGCGCCGGAGACCGCCGACCCTAACCAGTATTCATTCGATCAGCTTTTGGAGCTGGTCAAGGACCCGGCGCCCCGCTTCCTCCCCTGCGGCCACGCACTCGTCCACCCTCTGGAACTCATACCATCGCACTCTTTCCACCCGTGGTTTGATTAAGAGCACCGTCACCGCACCACAGGGAGAATCCAGCCGGCTGTTCCGTTGCCGGTTCAACATTAATGAACGTTCCACAATGCCCAGAAAACCCGGCGGTCGCGACTCCGGGTACCAATCCCGGCCATGCCTGAACAGTAACCTGCAGCAAATCTCCCCCGCCCGGAAGGCCGCCGCAGGACGATCTCTCGCCGTGCCGACATCCACGGCAATAACCACGGAAGCCCCCATTTCCACCGCCGCCAGTAGCGGCACCGGACTGACCACGCACCCGTCGACCAGGACACGGTCATCCAGGAAAACGGGCGCAAAGATCCCCGGGATAGCGGTGCTGGCCCGCAGGGCACGCGCCAGCGGTCCTGACCGCAGCCTTACCTCGTCTCCGCTAATCAGGTCGCAGGCGACGACCGTCAATGGTTTTCGCAACTCGGCAAACTTCCGCCCGCCGATTAAGGAGAAATAATAATCTTCCAGCCGGCGGCCAAGGATCAGGCCGTGGCGGGGAAAGGTGATATCCGTCAGGCGAAGCAGTTCTCCCCAGCGGGTATTCCGGGCGATGCTTTCCATCTCCGCAATGCTGTAACCCGTGGCCCAGGCCGCGCCCACGACGGCGCCCATGCTGCTTCCCGCCAGGATGTCGATGGAGATGCCCGTCTTCTGCAGTACCTTTATGACCCCCAGGTGAGCATAGCCCCGGGCTCCCCCGCCGCCTAGGGCCAAGCCCAACCGCACCTTCCTCACTTTTCCACCTTCACCATCCGATCCCCCTTGTCAGAATGCTCGCTCACGCTATCGCAAAGATACCATAACTGCTTCTCCATCATCGTGTTCAGAGAGGCCATCTCCGCCCGGCGCGGCCGGGCAGTCCGCGCCACCGTAAAGGGTTGACCGATGGCTACTTCCACCTTTGCCCTGTGCGGGCGCATCGTCCCCGGAGGAAGCAAGTGCCCGCTTCCCCGGATACCGACCGGAAGCACGGTCGCCCCCGCCTTCAAGGCCAGGTAGGCCCATCCCGGTTCAAAAGGCCGGTGACCCGGACCCACCCCTCCTTCAGGGAAAACCATGAGCGCCCCCCCGGTCTCCAGAAGGTGCAGCGCCTTTCTTATTCCGGCCGCCGCACCCGGCCCTCCTTCGACGGGAATCGCCCCAAACCAGCGCAGTAACGGGCCGGCAATCGGCCGCTCAAAGAGATATGCCGCCGACAACGAGGCCACTCGTCGCGGAAAAGCGGCGACCAGAACAATCCCGTCCGCGAGGCTGGCATGATTGGCAACGACAATAAGCGGCGCATCCAGCGGAATCTGTGCTTTTCCCCTGACCACCAGCCCCCCGGTAATACGAAACAATAGCGAGAGCAGGAACCGGACCAAGCGGTAGCCTGCGTCCGATCCGGCAGGGGACCCCCTTACTTCCGGCCGGCGGTCGCTCATACCTGGCACCGCCCGTGCAGTTTCACCCAGATTTCGTCGGCGACGGCGCCCCATTCGGCCGCACGGCGGTCCAGGTGCGCGGCTGCCGTCCCCGTCAGTACGGTTTCCGCCCCCTTATGGGTCGGCCGGGCGCCGGATTCGGCCACGATCTCCCGCAACGCCGACGGGCAGTCGATGATCGGACACGGCCGCAGGAGGTTTTCGGAGAAGGGCTGTCGTTTCTGGTAGGCCCGGAAGAGAGGCGACCCCAGAACCTCCTTCAGGCTCTTATGGTTGATATTGTCCACCGCAAAGTGGACGAAGGCGCAGGGCTCCACCTCCCCGGCGGCGTTGATGTGGAAGTAGCGGCGGCCGCCGGCGATGCAGCCCCCCGTCAGTTCCCCGTCATTCCAGAAGTCGGCGATGAGGATCGGCTTGTGCGCCCGGATGTAGGGGATGCGCTCCGCCAGGTAGGCCCGCTGCCGGGGAGTGATCATCAGGTCCGGATTCGGGTCGCGCCCGACCGGGATATAGTGGAAGGTCCAGCCGTAGGCCACGCCTTTCTCGATCAAGAAGTCGATAAACGCATCGCTGGTGACTTCATCGACATTCTGCCGGGTGATGGTAATGGAGACTCCGAAAACGGCACCCCGCTCGCGCAAAAGGTCCATGGCCCGCATGACCCTGTCAAAGGTGCCGGCCCCGCGGCGGGCGTCCGTTCGGTCGCGCCAGCCCTCCAGGCTGATGGCGGGACTGAAGTTGCCGACCTCGATGATCCGGTCGGCCAGCCGTTCGTCGATGAGCGTACCGTTGGTGTAGGCCATGAAGGCCATGTCGCCGTGCTTGGCCATCAGGTCGAAAAGGTGCGGGTAAACCAGGGGTTCCCCGCCCGAAAAGACGATCCAATAGATCCCCAGCTCCTTAGCCTCGTCGAAAAGCCGGTCGAGTCTTTCCGGCGCGAGGGAATTCTTCGGCGAGTACCTGCCCGCCCAGCACCCCTCGCAGGCCAGGTTGCAGGCGCTTGTCGGATCCACCAGGATGAAGTTGGGAACATTGAAGCCCAGCTCCTCCGTCAAGCGACGCTGCCGGGGGATACCGGCCAGCATCGCCCGCGCAAACCAGTTGAAGACCAGTCGTTTCCGGATGTTGGGATGTGTTTTCGCCGCCAGATTGTTAATATAGGCACGCATGGCCGGGTTCTCGCGGTAAACCTCGGCAACCCTGTCGACCTGCTTCTTGTGCTCCTCCCGGACGGCTAAAGCCCGGGCCAGGTTGAAAAGCCGCGGAATGTTGTTCTCGGGGTCCTTAGCCGCGTAGGCTAGGGTCTGTTCGACTACCTCCGCCGAAATACGGTTATTCAATAAACTGGACTGCCAGGACATACGGAACCGCTCCTCCTTTCCTAAAATCCCGTCTTACCCCATAAACCAAAGAGACCCAAAAATTATGTAAAAAAATTAGAGACTGCGTTCCAGGGCCTGTCGCAAAAAGCCGACCAGCAGTTTGCCCTCGCGCGCATTACATTCGCCAATGGATTCGAGGAATCGCCGGACCTGTGCCTCGATCCTCTTGTGCAGACTGTCTTTCACCCCCCTGATGGCCGAACCGATGGCCGTACCGGCAAAAAGGCTTAAGGTTATTTCCGGCCTGGCGGCCGCATGCAGGATATTCTGAACCGTCGCCAGCCCGCGAGCGCCCAGATGCTCGAGATAGACGATTAGGAGAACGATAGTATACGCGCCGAGGGCTACCGGACGTTCGATGGCCGGCATCGTGTCCAGCAGTTCATCAATCACTTTCCGCGCCCCGCCGCTCTTAACTTGATCCAGCAAACCCAGGAGTTCTTTCCGGATAGCGGACCATTCCCCCCCCCCGATCGCCTGCACCCGGTCGACACACTCCGGACCGCCGTTTTCCCGCCACCGCCAAGCGCGTTCCGTAGGCCGGAAAACCACCATCGACCGTCCCGGAACCCGTTCTTCACGGTTCACGGCGTACACGCTATCCAGGAACCCGTCTTCCTCCAGCGCCTTCAGCATATCGTAGGCCGTCCACTTACTCACGCCGAGCGCCTCGGCCACAGCAGTATAATGCACCGGTTCCCCCATAGCTTCAAACAGCCTGAGGATCTTGGCCAAGAATTCCGTACGGCGGCGTGTAAGCGTCACCTGGTGCAACATTCCTTTCTCCTAAAAAACCAAAATAAGCTTTTTCAAATTATATTATATCTAGTTTAGGGGATCAATAACTGCAAACACGCCGTCACACTGGCCTGGGCGGTGGCCGAAGACACCAGGGCGAAAAAACACGCCGAACCCGCCTTGGAGCAAGTCGACAAGACTGTCGTTGGGCGTGACCGGCCTAAAAGTCAAGAAAGGCGACAGGCTGCGCAAACCCGGGAAGACATCCTGCAGCAGGGACTCGACCTGTTCCCTCCGTTTGCACCCGAGTGCTTGCCACCTGTAAAAAACTTAAGCCCTGACCCCGGATGTGCATCCTGGACTAGCAGCCCTTCATCCCGCAGCACTTCTTGTATTTCTTGCCGCTTCCGCACGGACACGGCTCATTGCGGCCGATTTTCGCGCTCACTCGCGGCACCTTTTGTTTCCGGGCAATACCGGCCATTATCTCTTCGTGTCTTTTTTTCATTTCCATAATTTTGCTGTGGGAATGCATTATCTCTTTAAGCAAGTCGGCCTGCTCCGGCAGGCCCATATCAAGGTAAAGATCTACAAGTCTTTCGTAGATGTATTCCTTGTCGGCGACATCCTCCACCAGGAGCCCTCTCTGAAGTATAGCGGCAGCCTTCTCCAAATCATCCCGATCCTTTGATGAGTGAAACATCCAGCAATCAGCCCAGCCTATCCAGCCCCATCCCCAGGTCGGGTCTTCTGCGAGCCATTTCTCAAAAAGGCTTGCCGCCTTGTCTCTCTGACCAAGAATGAAATATGATTCTCCTATGGCCCGTTTCATATTTTGGACCATCAGTATGTCGCTGGAATCCTCAAACCTTCGCAGGAACTCTTCACAATACTCGATTCTTTCCTGATGGAATGAGTTGTCCTTGGCTCCCGCATTTCCGAGGGCCTGCTCGTAGTCCTGCACCCAGTTGAAAACAAATTGGGTTGGGGCGAATCTGTCGTCAAACTCTACAATTGATTTGATTTCCGCGGCATCCGCCAGGTTCAGAAACATCAACCAGGCTTCTTTCCATATACGGCAGGCTTCCTGATAACTACCCCTGGAGAATTCCCGGTAGCCTTCCTGCATCCTTATATCGAAAACGTCAAAAGCAAACATGGAAGTTCCTCCTTAGGATGAGGTTTACCCCCTACACCCCAAGACTCGCTATGGGTGGTAGGCTAGACCCTACCCAGTGGGCTTCGCACCCACTATACGATACGCCCTTTGCTCGGCGCACGGTCCGACCGTTCTCTGCTGGAACACGGCTTTCCGGCAAACAGGTCCGAGAAGTAGTCCCTGACCCTGGGGTCGGCCTGCTTCACGCCCATACGCCGCTTTCATCACCTACTTCTCAGCGATGGGGTTGAACTTCCCGGGCTTCCAGTCCAGCATCAGGAGCGGGGAAACGTCCGGACGAACAACGGAACCCCCCACGACCTCCCCGACGAACAGCACGTGGTCCCCCGCCGGGTGCGCGGCCATGACGCG
Organism: Desulfosceptrum tomskiensis; assembly: GCF_049818055.1. Classification (GTDB taxonomy): domain Bacteria; phylum Bacillota; class Desulfotomaculia; order Desulfotomaculales; family JASEER01; genus JBFLVT01. The sequence goes on along the minus strand of NZ_CP187479.1, from coordinate 2,353,527 downwards.
GCACTCGATGTTGGCCAGGCAGTCTTCGAGCACGGGGACCTTCACTGCCTGGCCGGGCCGCGTCTTGAGCCCCAAGGCGGAGATCTTGTCCACATTGCGACCGGAGCGGGAGCCGCAGAAATCGGCGACTTCCGCCTGGTCTTCCGTCAGAATGCTGACCACGAATTCCCCGCTCTTCTCGATCAACCCGTAGGTGTACCGCTCCGGCGCAATGGAAAGCATCACAAGGAGCGGCCTGAAGGATACCTGGCAGACCCAGGAAGCGGTCATCACGTTGTGTTTCCCTTCGTGGCAGGCCCCGATCAGAGTGACCGGCCAGGGCAGGAGCCTGATTGCGCGTTTTCCCTGCACTTTCTCACCTTCCGTAGTTCGGGTTGTCAGTCGTTCGAGTCCGGTTCGTATACCGCCCCGACACCGCAAACGAGCACGCCAGCGCGAACCCCACCAGCGCGGATATATCGGCAAGGTTGAAAGCCAACCCTGTTAACGGGATACGCAAATAGTCCACAACGTACCCTGGGGCCAGCCAGTTCGCCGCATTGCTCCCGTTGCCGGCAAGCGTCAGCGTCGCCCCCAGGCTAAACCGTGGGTGCCAGGCGTGGCCCCTTGACAGGTGCGCATTCCGGTGAAATCGGCCACCTGTTCCGGAGCTTCCGGCCGGGGGTCGGAGCGTAGCGACGCCGGTTGTGGATAATATACCCAGGTGGCCGGAATCAGTCAAGCTTGGCCATTAATTTGCGCATAGACTCCCCCCTTCAGTTCCAGTTCGTAGGCATTGTGCACCAGCCGGTCCAGGATCGCGTCAGCGAGAGTGGGATCGGCCAGGGTGTTGTGCCATTGGCTCACCGGCATCTGGCTGGTGATCAGCGTGGAACGGGTCGGTTGCGGTCTTCAAGGATGTCGAGCAGATCCCGGGCCTCATCCACCTGGAGCAGAGAAAGTTCCCAGTCGTCCAGGAGTAGGAGATCGGTCTTTTGGAGCTTGCGGATCAGGGTGTCGTAGCTGCCGTCGGCCCGGGCGGTGGCCTGCAGGAGCCGGGAGGTGCGCCAGTAGCGCACCGTGAATCCCAAGCGGCAGGCCTTGTTGGCCAAGGCGCAGGCGATGAAAGTCTTCCCGACCCCGGTCGGCCCGGTGATGATCAGGTTGTGATGTTCCCTGATCCACCGGCCGTTGGCCAGCGAGAAAAAGACAGACCGATCCAAACCCCGGGGGTACCGGAAGTTCACGTCCTCCACGCAGGCCTGCTGTTTGAGCTTGGCCTCTTTCAACCGGTGGGCGAGCTTTCTGTTTTCGCGGAGGTCGGCTTCCCAGTCTACCAGCATCCCCGGGCGTTCCTCGAAAGAAAGACCGGGAATCTCGGTGTCGATGGCCAATTGAAAATCCGCACTTTTGGCCACTAGAAAATCGTCATTTTCGGTCATGAAAAGTCGTCAACTAGATTCTGGAAGCTGTCCTTATCCCTCCTTTGTTGCACCACGGATATTTTTCTACAAGCCGTCGACCAAGCCCTGAACCATCGCTTTCCTTACGAAAGGTACACGAACCACATTCGAGGCTGTTGCATTAGGGCGAAACTGCCGCACAAGTCAAAGTCCTGTGGGCGGCTAAAGCCCCGCGACCCAACGACCACCAGGTCTATCTTTTCTTTCTCGGCGTGGCGATGAGGGTCTAACCGACGTGACCGAAGAGGAGATATGTTACACGTGGACCTTGCTTTTGCATATGAGGCACCCAATCTGCTCGACGTTCCTTCCGTAGAGGGTCTGGACCTGCACCCGTGGTTCTTTAGCTCCGCAAACTGTGATGGGTAGTGTCTCCCAGTTCGTCTCCCGTCACGCCCCCTGCGCGGTGCTGGTCGTCAAGGAGAAGCTGCATCACTCCTAGCCCGGCCATATAATGCACTACACGGTGAAGGAAAATTCTTTAATAAGTAGCAGGAACTATTGGCCGAAGCGCGAATAGGGTCACAAAATGGCGGCCGAAGCCGCTATAGTGGGTATACAGACAGTTACGCTGTAGAGAGCGTAAGGTGCTCTCAAAAAGGCATCAAGTGAACGATTTAGGTCAAGGAGGCCTTTGTCCCGCAGAAGCGGGGGTCAAGTGCTCCTTGGCCTTTTTTGTTTTATCTCACGGGATGCAGGGAGGTAGTCGGATGAACGACTTACGGGAGACGATGCGGGCGCGATGGAACGCAAAAGGCTATCAGTACGAGCATGCTAGCGCTCACGGTACGAAAAACCCAGCCGAGAAGAAACGTTGGCGGAACATCGCAGCACGGCTGGGACCAGGTCCGCTGGATGTGCTGGATGTCGGAACAGGCACGGGGTTCGTAGCGCTAATCCTGGCGGAATTGGGACACCGCACAACGGGCGTCGACTGGTCGGTAACCATGCTCGACCAAGCCAGACTGAAGGCCCGGGATGCAGGTCTGGAGATTACTTTCGTCGAGGGAGACATAGAGTTGCTTCCCTTTGCGGCAGCGTCTTTTGATGCCGTGATGGCGCGGCACGTGCTCTGGACACTGGCGGAACCGGAGCGAGCCATCGCCGAGTGGTACCGGGTGTTAAGGCCAGGCGGCCGAGCACTTGCTGACTTCTCCCCCCGTCGGCCGGGAGAAAAAGGCCATCATTACCCTCCGGAAATCGAAGAGAGACTACCTCTGAACAGGGATGTCAGTCCGGATGAAGTGGCTGCACTTTTTGTAAACGCCGGGTTCGCCGGTGTGGATGTTCAGATTCTCCCGCGTGATCCGGGCAGCGATAGAGTCACCTACCTCATCAGCGGATTCAGGCCCCGGGGGGTGTAAGAATGGCGCCGCACAACATCTGGATCGAGTGCCCGTACCGGGCGCGTCCCGGAAAGGAGTTAACCGCCCGCATCAGGTTCGGCCACGATTTTGTCGTGCAGGGGAAAGCCGACCCGTTACGCACCAGGACCTGTTTGATTTCCCCGGCGGGCAACAGAATCCCGCTGGCCGTAGAGGCCGGGGATACGGACCTGGCCGCCGTTTTTACGCCTGCCGAAACCGGCGTGCACACTCTTCTGGCCGAGTATGACGGGAAGATCTGGAGTATCGGTCGGGACGGCCGCCACCTGCGCGGTCCCCGCACCGACCATCCGGAAATAACGATCGTGAAATCAGTCTACTATTACCAGTATGCCAAGGCTTTGGTCGCCGTGGAACGGGACCGTCCCTGGCCGGGGTCGTTGGGCGCTGAGTTTGAGATCGTGCCGCGGCCTCCCGCGGAGGAGCGGCTGGAACTGGCAGTTCTCTACGAGGGCCGTCCCTTGGGAGGGGCAAGAGTGCAAGCCTTTTGTTCCGGCAACTCATTTCCCCGTGCCGCCAGCACGGACGCGGAGGGGGTGGTAAGCTTTCCGTTCAGGGACGGGAACTGGATGATCCTGGCCAGCCATAGTGACCCGCGAAAGGGGGTCCCCGGCCAGTACGACGAGCGCGTGCTGACCGCCGTTTTCACCTTCACGACGATTTAAATGAAAGGGGATGGAAGAAGTTGCTCCGGTCATACCTTCTCCTGGTAGTCATCTTATGCGGGCTTATCCTTGCCGGATGCGGTAAGCAAGAGCCCGGGACGACAGCGGGAAATCAAACTGCAGAGAATGCGGACCGGGTCCTGGTGATCGGTGACCGCGATCACATTCGCACGCTGGATAATGGCTTCCTGCTTGTGGAAAAGGCCCACATTGCTGAAACGCTCCTGAGGATGGGCGAAGACTACCGGCTTGAACCCCTGCTGGCGGCGGGTTGGAAACAGGTTGACGCCAACACCTGGGAGTTTACCCTGCGTGATGGCGTTAAGTTCCACGACGGCGCCGCCCTGACTGCCGCTGACGTCGCCTGGGCGCTGGAGCGGGTGCTCGGGAACAACCCGCGCGCCAAGGAGCTTACTAATATCGCCTCGCTTAAGGCGGCAGACGAGAGGACACTCCAAGTGGTTACGGCCAAGCCTAACCTGTTGCTGCCGGAGGCGCTGGCCGGCGCTGACTTTTGTATTTTAAGTCCGGCGAGTTATAACGATAAGGGTGAGTTTGTCCGGCCCATCGGTACCGGCGCTTTTAAATTTGCTTCCTGGGAGCAGGCATCCGGCCAGGTTACCGTGGAAAAGAACCCGGATTACTGGGGCCCGGCCGCGGGGTTAGACAAGATGGTTTTCCGGCCGATCCCCGACGCGAACACGCGGGCTCTGGCCCTGGAAAAGGGCGAGATTGATTTTACTTTTGACCTGCCGTACGGGGAGATAGAAAGGTTGCAGAAGGTGCCGGGGGTTAAGGTCGAGCTTTATCCCGGGCCGCGCATTTACCGGCTGGAGATGAATATGAGTCGGGCGCCTTTCGGTGACCTTAAGGTGCGCGAGGCCCTGAACTACGCCATCGACCGGGCCGGGATCGTGAAGAGCGTTTTGCATGGGTGCGGCGAGGCGACCATCGGTCCGTTCATGCACGATACTCCCTGGTGTAACGAGGCCGTTGAAAATATGTACCGGTACGATCCGGAAAAGGCCCGCTCCTTGCTCGGCGAGGCCGGCTGGGTGGATAAGGACGGCGACGGCATCCGGGAGAAAAACGGCAAGCCCTTTTCGATCACCATTATGACGTGGGCCTCGCGGCCCGGCATGCCCCCGATGGCGGAGGCTTTGCAGGCCCAGTTCAAGGAGGTCGGGATCAAGGCGCAGGTTCAGATCCTGGAATACGGGGCTATTTACGACCGGGTAAAACAGGGAGATTGGGACATGGTTCTGGCATCCTTCCAGACGAGCGACCCGCACAAGTATCTGGCCGGCGTTTACGGCAGTAAGGGAAGCCAGAACGTGGCCAAGTATAAAAACAAACAGGTTGACAGCCTGATCGACAAGGCCGCCGCGACCGCTGATCCGGACGAGCGGTACGGTATCTACCGGGAGATTCAGACGATCGTCACCAAAGACACACCGGTGGTTAACATCGCCTGCTACAGGATGGCCGTGGGCATGCGCGATTACGTCAAGGGGTTCAAATTCAACCCGAACGCGCATGATCTGCATACCAACCCGGAAATGACGGTGGAAAAGCGACCGTAAAACCGCCCGTTGGCGGGCTTCGGGCCGGAGGGGGACAACCCTCTCCGGCCGCGTTTTCGGGAAGACGGCAGCGATAGCGAGGGTGGCTTATGCTTTCTTACCTGGTGCGGCGCATCGTGCTGCTTGTTTTTGTCCTTTTCGGGGTTTCGATAATCACTTTCGCCCTGACGCATGTAATTCCCGGCGATCATGCGCGGCTGGTGGCGATATATCGCTGGGGTTACGATGACTTTTCTTCCCAAGAATTAAGTGTGGTACGGAGGGAAATCGGCGCCGATATGCCCGTCTGGCGACAGTATGCCTGGTGGCTCGGCCATGTCGCGCGGGGCGACCTGGGGTATTCATTCGTCACCAAACGACCGGTGACGGCGGAAATCCTCGCCCGCGTCCCGGCCACGCTGGAGCTGGCGGCGGCCGGGTTCCTCCTCACGGTGCTGATCGCGGTGCCGCTGGGCATCGCCTGCGCCCGACGTCCTTCTTCCTGGTTCGACAATCTGGTGATGACGGGTTCCCTTGTCGGGGTGGCCATGCCCAATTTCTGGCTGGGGCTGCTGCTGATCCTGATCTTTTCCCTGACACTGAGCCTGCTGCCGGTGGCGGGCGGGGGCAGTCCGGCCCATCTCATCCTGCCCGCCGTCACCCTCGGCGCCGGAATGGCCGCCGTCAGCACGCGCATCGTGCGGGCGAGCCTTCTGGAGGTGCTGGAGCAGGACTACATTACCATGGCGCGGATCAAGGGCCTGGGCGAGGGGGCGGTGCTCCGGCGCCACGCCCTGCGCAACGCCTTGATCCCGGTGGTAACCGTCCTGGGCCTGCAGTTCAACCACCTGATCGGCGGCACGGTCATCGTGGAGAACGTTTTCGGCCGCCCCGGGGTGGGACAGTTGATCGTCGAGGCCATCGAGTCCCGCGATCTTCCCGTCCTGCAGGGAGGAGTCCTTTTTCTGGCCTTCTGTTTCGCGCTTGTTAACCTGCTGATCGATCTTTCCTATACATTTCTTGACCCGCGCATCCGGTACGGAGGGAGCGACGGATAATGCACGAGACGGTTACTGTCTTCCGCACGGCCTTCTCCCTGGCGAGACTGCTGCAGGGTATCGGCCGGGATCGGGCGTCTTTCGCGGGCGGGGTAGTGGTTATTCTGCTGGTGCTGGTAGCGTTGTTGGCGCCGTGGTTGGCGCCCCACGACCCGGTGAAGCAGAACCTGGCCCACGCGCTGGCCCCGCCCGGCGGCGAATATCCCCTGGGAACGGACGACATGGGGCGCTGTCTGCTGAGCCGGGTACTGTACGGCACCCGCATCTCCCTCGCCGTGGGCCTCCTGGTCGGGGGGCTGGCGGCGGTCGCGGGGACGCTCATCGGCCTGATCGCGGGTTACTACGGCGGCTTTTTGGACGAGGTCCTGATGCGCCTTACCGATGTATTGATGGGCCTTCCCAACCTTGTCTTTATTCTGGCGGTGGTGGGTGTTTTAGGACCGGGACTGGGAAACACTATCCTGGCGCTGGTGGCCTTGGGGTGGCTGCACTTCGCCCGCGTGGTCCGCGGCAGCGTCTTATCGCTCAAAGAGAGCGAGTTCGTCCTGGCGGCCCGCGCCCTGGGTTTCAGCGGCCCGCGGATCATGGTCCGGCATATCCTGCCGAACGTGCTTGGTCCGGTTGTGGTTTTGGCGACGTTTGACATTCCGCACACCATCCTGGCGGTGGCCGGGCTTTCCTTCCTGGGCCTCGGCGCGCAGCCGCCGACGCCGGAATGGGGGGCGATGCTTAACGCGGCGCGATCGTACATGCGCACCTATCCGTTGCTGATGATCACCCCCGGGCTGATGATCTTCTTGACGGTGCTGGCCTTTAACCTGGTGGGAAACGGCCTGCGCGACGCCCTTGACCCGCGGCGGAGCAGGATTCTTGACGGAGCGGGAGGCTAGCCATTGCCCTTGTTATCGATCAAAAACCTGACGGTTGATTTTCCGCTTCCGGAAGGAACGGTACACGTTCTCGACGGTGTCAGCCTGGAACTGGGGGAGAAAGAAAGGCTGGCGCTCATCGGGGAGACCGGTTCGGGCAAAACCGTATTGGGACACGCCATTCTACGCCTTCTGCCGCCCGGGACGCAAGTGCGGGGCGAGGTCTGGTATGACGGTTGCAACCTTTTGTCTCTTCCATCCACCCGGATGCGGGAGTTCAGGGGGAAAGAGATCGCCATGGTTCTGCAAAACCCCGCCGCGGCGTTGAACCCCGTCCTCACCGGGGGATACCAGGTGCGGGAGGCGATTGCTCGCCGGTGGCGCCCGACCGGGCGCCCGGTCCGCCGGAAGGTGGCTGATCTTTTGGCTGGGGTGGGACTCCCCGAGCGGGCAACTTCCTGCTATCCCCACCAGCTCAGCGGGGGCATGCAGCAGCGACTGCTGCTGGCTCTCGGCCTGGCGCTGGAGCCCCGTCTTTTGATCACCGACGAACCAACCAAGGGGCTCGATTGGCCCCTGAGGGCGCAGGTGGTGGAGCTTCTCCGGGAGATGACGTTCGGACGGCGCGCGTTTGTTCTAATCACCCACGATCTGCCCGCCGCGCGGCAGCTGGCTGACAGGGTCGCCGTGCTATACGCGGGCCAGGTGGTGGAATACGGCCCGGCGGAGGCCGTTTTTTCCGCGCCGCGTCACCCTTATACCCGCGGGCTTCTGAACTCACACCCGGCCAGGGAACTGAAGCCGATTCCGGGAGCGGCACCTCCCCTCACCGCGCTTCCTCCGGGTTGTCGGTTTCAGCCGCGGTGCCGCCGGGCCAGGGCGATTTGCGCGCGGGAGGCACCGCCGCTGGCCGAGGTGACCCCGGGGTACAGGGTGAGGTGTTATTTTTGTTAGAAGTGAAAGGCTTGAAAAAATACTTCCGCGGCGGCTTGCTGGGACGGCAGCTGGTTAAAGCGGTTGGCGGCGTATCTTTCACTATCAACCCCGGTTACACGCTTGGGCTGGTGGGCGAGAGCGGCGCGGGGAAGAGCACCGTGGGGCGCCTGGTGGTGGGCCTCCTGCACCCCACCGGCGGCAGCGTTTTCTACGAAGGTCGGGATGTTTTCAGGGCCCGCGGGGAGGAAGCCCTTTATCTGCGACGGAAGATGCAGATCATTTTTCAGAACCCCCAGGGAGCGCTCAATCCCCGGATGCGGATCGGCGAGATCCTGAGCGAGCCGCTGTTGGTGCATCGTTTGGTGCGGGGCCGGTACGTGAGGGAGCGCGTGGCCGACCTGCTCGAGATGGTCGGCCTCGGGCCGGAGTTCTATCACCGTTACCCCTGGGAAATGAGCGGCGGCCAGAACCAGCGGGTGGCCATCGCTCGGGCGCTAAGCCTGGAACCGTCCCTTCTCGTGCTGGATGAGCCCACCTCGGCCCTGGACGTGTCCGTGCAGGCACAGGTCTTCCAACTCCTGAAGAAAACCCAACAAGAAATGAGACTGGCGTATCTTCTTATATCCCACGACCTGGATGTGGTTTTCCGGGTGGCCGACGAGGTAGCGGTAATGCACCGGGGCCGCATTCTGGAACAGGGGTCCGCCTCGGCAGTGGCGACCAGTCCCCGTCATCCATACACCATCCGCCTTTTGTCCGCCAGGATAGCATTGTAGTTGTAAATGAAACTTCCCCCTTCCCAACCTTCTGTTCCTGCAGTGAGCTGGTAATGGGCATATGGTAGATACCCTGGGAGGGGGATGGTCCCGGTGGGTTGGCTGAAACGGCTGGCGGAACGGTTCCGGTGGCGCGCCGTTGGGGAAACGGGAAGGGCCATTCCGGTCCTGCAGGTGGAGGTCACCAGCCGCTGCCAGTTAGGCTGCGTGTACTGTCCGCGCACTGTGTTGCAGGATCTGTGGGATAACGGCGACCTTTTGTGGGAGGTCTTTGCGCGGGACCTCCGGCCGGTGCTCAAGGACGTCGGGCTTCTGCACCTGCAGGGCTGGGGCGAGCCCCTGTTGCATCCCCGGTTTTTCGACATGCTGGCGGTGGCCAAGGAGGCCGGTTGCGAAACCGGGTTTACCACCAACGGGATGTTGTTACACCCAGGGGCAATAAACCAACTGGTGACAATGGGGATCGACCTCGTCTGCTTTTCGGTGGCGGGCGCCCGGGAGGAAACCAACGGCGCGCTGCGGGTAGGTTCAAGCCTCAAACGGGTGCTGGCGAACACCGCCGCCCTTGCCGCCTGCCGCCGGGAGAGGGGCCAAACCCGTCCCAGGACGGTTCTCTTCTACTCCATGACCCGCGATAACCTCGGCGAACTCGCCGCGATCCTGCCGCTGGCGGCCGCGGCCGGGATCGACGAGGTGGTGGCGACGAACATCGATTTCGCTCCCGATCCGGCGGTGGAGGCCCGGCAGGCCTTCGCCTGCGGCCCGCCGGACCCGGAAGCCGCAGCCGCAGTCGACCGGGCGCGGGCCGAGGCGACCCGGACCGGCCTGCCCTTCCGCGCCTACCCCCTGGGTCTGGGCGAACCGGCCCTGATGTGCGACGCCTACCCGACCCAGAATGCTTTTGTCAACCACCGCGGGGAGGTGACGCCCTGTGTCTATCTGGGTCTGCCCCTGAAGGGGGCGGCCATCCCGAGGCAGTTCTGTGGCGAAAGGAAACCGGCCACCGCCGTTGTCTTCGGCGACTTGCGCGACGGGCTGCCCACGGCCCTGCGTTCCGAAGCGGCGGAGGATTTCCGGGAGGCCTTCCGCCGCCGGCTGGCGACACGGCTGGTGCCGGTAGACGCAGAAAGAGTTGGCGGGCCGAGGACCCCGCCCCCGCCCGCCCAATGCGTCTTTTGTTATAAACTCTATGGCCTTTAGCCCTTACCAGGGGTGCGTCCCGATGACCACCTCTTTCCCAAACTTGGCCTTCAGCTTGAATTATGGGGACACCATACCTAATTACTTCGGGCTTTCGGTTGTTCTGTTCTTTCCATAAGACCGGCAAGAAAAGCCTCGTCGCCAAGCGGCCACCCCGTCCTCTCGTGACGTCGCAACGCTTCGGCATCCTCGTCTGAGATGCCCTGAGCAAGGTATCCCCGCCAATCTCCGAACATCTCCAACAACGGCCCGACCCGCACCAACCGGTCGTCACGCCCCGCAAGGTGCGCCGCGGCACTGCTCCAGGGATATTGCCAGGGCTCTTCTACCAACCTGGCACGGACAGGGTTAGCAGGTATAGCGGCGATGAGCTTCGGCGATCGCCCTGGTCAAAGCCTCTTTCGACGGCGGTACGGCGATGAGATGTACATGGTTCGGCATCAGGCAATACGCCCAAATCTCCACCTTCCACCTGGAGCACCATTCCGCCATTAGGTGCAGGTACGCCCTGTAGTCCTCTTCGCAAAAGAATGTTTGCTGCCGCCGGTTGCCCCGCTGCGTAACATGGTGAGGCACACCGGGCGCCACCACCGTGCAATTCTTGCCATGTCTGTTGTATGCTTCGGTACCGGCCCCCAAGGGACAATAATTCGGTATGGTGTCCCCATTATCCCAACGCCTAAAAGTTCTATTTTAACGTCTTTAGCATCTTTCTGTTCTGCTTTTTTTGTTCTGCTTTGCTCGCCACCTTATCGCCCTTCTTTTTCCGGGCCAAGTAACCACCCTCCTCAAGTTAAGGCTGTGCTTCCCCGTCTTTCCCAGACAGGGTCACGTTCGCCACTGCCTTAAATGACTTCGCCGTTGCGCCCATAGCTCTACTTCGGCGCGCGCCCGAAATCTCCTGCCGTTCTCCTTGACACGCCCGGAAGGAGCCTCTATAATTGTAAACCAAAGCCATTATGCGAGGTTGACATTTTGGACTGGCTTCAAGGATTCCTGCACGGAACCCTGGAAGAACTGGAGCTGGTGCGCCTCAAACGCCAGCTCACCCCCCTTATCCCTGTAGGGCCGGTCCGGGCACTTTGGGAAGGCCGGGAAGTCGTTCTCTTCTGCAGCAACAATTATTTAGGACTCACTCATGACCCGCAGGTAATCGCCCGCGCGCAGGAGGCCCTTACCAAGTACGGCGCCGGCAGCGGCGCCGCCCGCCTGGTGAGCGGCCACACCCCCTTGCACCAGGCCCTCGAAGAAGCCCTCGCCCGCTTTAAAGGCGCGGCGCGCGCGCTGCTCTTCCCCACGGGCTATACAGCCAACATTGCGGTTCTGAGCGCTTTGGTGGGACGGCACGACATTGTTTTCTGCGACCGGCTCTGTCACGCCTCACTCCTCGACGGCGTTCTTTTGAGCGGGGCCAAGCTCGTCCGCTTCCAGCATAACGATCCGGTCTCTTTACGCCGGCTCCTCGCCGCCCACCCGGGCCGCCGGCGGTTTGTGGTTACCGAAGGTGTTTTCTCCATGGATGGGGATATGGCACCTCTCCGGGAGCTGGTTGCCCTGGCCGAAGAGTTTTCCCTGGTGGTAGTCGTCGACGACGCGCACGGCACCGGCACCGTCGGACCGGGCGGCAGAGGGGTCCTCGCCGCGCAGGGAATTTCCCCCGAAAAGGTAATCCTTACCGGCACGCTCTCCAAGGCCCTCGGGTCTTTAGGCGGTTTCGTCGCCGGGCCGGCAGTGCTGATTGAGTACCTCACAAACCGCGCCCGGCCCTTTATTTTCACCACGGCCCTCCCGCCCGCTTCGGTTGCTTCCGCCATAGCGGCCATCGAAATCCTCGAAGCCGAACCTGAACTTGTGGAGCGTCTCGCGGAAAATGCGCGGCTTATGCGCGAGGGGCTGACCGCGCTCGGCATCTCAGTACCCGGGGAAACGCCGATCCTTCCTCTTATCCTCGGCACCCCAGAGAAAGCCCGCCGCGCTCAAGAATACCTCCTCGCGCGCGGCTACTACGTTCCGGCGATCCGCCCGCCAACCGTGCCGCCGGGAACAGCCCGGCTCAGAATCACCGTAAGCGCCGCGCATACGAAAGAGGAGATTGCAGGCTTTCTCGCTGCGTTGCGCGAAGCACTCGCCGCGGCATAAAGGTTGCCGGAAAATAGAAGCCCGTTTCGCTCGCGGCAAACAACCGGGGACTTGGCAATGAAAAACGTTAAACATTGAACTACGAGTATCTAATATCTAACGCAAAAAGGAGGCTCAGACCCTTGTCCGAAGAGCAAAACTCCGCTGCCGGAGAGACGTCAGCCGCCAGACCCCCACTTCCTTCCGTGTTCATCACCGGCACCGACACCGGGGTGGGCAAAACCGTTGTTGCTGCCCTGCTCGGCCTCATCTACCGGGATGCGGGGCTACGGGTAGCTTATCTCAAACCGGTGGAAACAGGGGCCGTCAAACAGGGCGAGGAACTCGTTCCCGGGGATACGAAGTTTGTGGCCGAACTGTTAGAGCTAGCAGACGAGCCCCGGGAGATGCTTTGTCCTTACGCCTTTGAGCCCCCTGTCTCGCCTCACCTGGCCGCTCTACTCGCCAAAAAAACCGTAAAGGTTAATAACATCCGGGAGTGCTACCGGTACCTTGAGCGGCGCTACCATGCAGTTATCGCCGAGGGTGCCGGCGGGCTTTTGGTACCGGTCGGCCCGACTCTCATGATGGTAGACATCGCCCGCGAGCTCGGGCTCCCGCTCCTCATTGTGGCCCGGCCTGGACTTGGCACCATCAACCACACCCTGCTTACCATCGCCGCGGCGCTGCGCGCCGACCTCCAGGTTCTGGGCGTCATCATCAACCGGTATCCTGAAAATCCCGGGCGCGTAGAAAAGAACAATCCGAAGGCCATCACCGACTTCAGCGGCGTTCCGGTGCTAGCGCTGGTACCCGAAATCCCAGGGTTTAACCCCGAACAACCCGATTACAACGCCCTGGAAGAAACCGCCCGCCGGGTCAACGAAACCTACCGGCTGGCCGAAAAACTCGCCGCGCTCGCTGGCGAAAGGAGGCCTGGCTCGTGAAGCGAAAGCCGCCGTACTCCCCGGCAGAAGTTGCGCGTCTCAAAGAGCTCGACCGCACGGTGGTCTGGCACCCTTTCACCCAGATGAAGGAGTACTCCAGCGAAGGGGCGCCGATCATCGCCGCCGGCGAAGGCTGCTACCTCACCGACATCGAGGGGAAACGTTACCTGGACGGGGTGAGCTCCCTCTGGGTGACGGTCCACGGCCACCGGGTGCCGGCCATCGACCAGGCGATTATCGAGCAACTCCACCAGATTGCCCATTCCACGCTTCTGGGGCTCGGCAACGTGCCCGCCATCCTGCTTGCGGAGAAACTTGTCGCCATCACCCCGCCGAGCCTGGAGCACGTTTTTTACTCCGACAACGGCTCCACCGGGGTGGAAATCGCGCTCAAAATCGCCTTCCAGTACTGGCAGAACACCGGTCACCCCGAGAAAAAGCGCTTCCTGTCGTTTTACAACGCCTACCACGGCGATACCCTCGGCGCCGTCGGTGTGGGGGGGATCGAACTTTTTCACCACATCTACGGGCCGCTCGTGGTCCACTCCCTTAAGGCCCCTTCGGCCTACTGCTACCGCTGCCCCTACGGCCATCCCAGTAAAGACACCTGCAACCGAGAGTGTTTCGCGGCCGTGGCGCAACTGATAGAAGCGCACGCCCCAGAACTGGCAGCGGTAATTGTGGAGCCGGTGATTCAGGCGGCCGCCGGAATGCTCGTCTGGCCGGAAGGGTTCCTGGGCCACCTCCGCCAGCTTTGCGACACCTACGGCGTCCTGCTCATCACCGACGAGGTAGCCACGGGTTTTGGCCGCACCGGTAAAATGTTCGCCTGCGAGCACGAAGGAGTTTCTCCCGACCTTCTGGTTGTCGCCAAGGGAATTACCGGCGGCTACCTTCCCCTCGCCGCTACCCTGACGACAAGAAAGATCTACGAGGCTTTTTATGCCGACTATGCCGAACTTAAAACCTTCTTCCACGGCCATACCTATACGGGCAACCCCCTCGCCTGCGCCGCCGCCTTGGCGAACCTCTGTCTTTTCGAGGAAGAAGCGGTGCTAACCCGCCTTCAGCCTAAAATCAAGCTTTTGCAAGCACTCCTGGAAGATTTCCGGGAACTCGCGGCCGTCGGGGATGTCCGCCAGGCCGGTTTTATGGTGGGAATCGAGCTGGTCCGCGACAAAAAGACGCGGGAACCCTACCCGCTTGCCCGGCGTACCGGGCACCGGGTAATCCGGAAAGCCCGCGAAAAGGGAGTCATTATCCGGCCGCTGGGCGACGTGGTGGTGCTGATGCCGCCGCTGGTCATCAGCGACGAAGAGCTGCGGACCCTCTGCGCCGTAGTAGCGGCAAGTATTGAGGAGGCGGTCGCTTGAACCCGCTCCCGCTGGTTCAAGGCAAAGGCATCACCGTTATGGAGGGGGTCCTTGCCGGCGCCCCGGCATATTTTCTGTACCCAGCAGAGAAGGTTGAGCGGTGCGTTCTCGTGCTGCACGGCTACGGGGGAAGCAAAGAAGAGATGCTGGCCCTAGGTCTATCCCTTAGTCGCGCCGGGTGGGCAGCCTGTCTGCCCGATCTTCCCGGCCACGGTGCCCACCCTCTACCGCTCACCGGAGATAGCGCCCGGGCGTTTGCCGCGGAACTGAAAAAGTATTCCTTCGCCGCAGTGGTTGGCCACAGTCTCGGTGGCCGCATCGCCCTGCACCTCGGGCTCAAACCCCTTTGCCTGCTTTCGGTGCCCCGCGAAGCCTGCTTTGTGGGCCGGAAAAGCGAGCTCCTCGCACTTCTGCGGGCCCGCCGCGTCCGGGAAGTCCGGCCGTACGCCGGGCTGGAAGAAGCCCTTGCCGCCCTTAAACCGCTCTGGCCCGACCCACCCGTGCTCCTCCTTCACGGGAGCCGGGACCTCCCCACGTGCCTCGCAGCGACGCAGGAAGGTTGCGCGCGGGGCTGGGAGGTAGCGGCTATACGGGGCGCCGGTCACCTGGACATCCTCTGGGCATCTGAGAGCACCGCTATCCTAATTAGCTGGCTTAAGAGGTGGTTAAAATGTCCGTAGCCGCGGTCTTCAGCGTGCACAGCGAAATTTACGCTACGCCGGTAAACGAATGCTTTTACGCCCGGATCGCCACGGCTCTGGCGAATAAGATCCAGGCCCGGCTCAATCCCGCGCGCATCTTGGAGGTAGGCGCCGGCACCGGAGCAGCAACGATAGTTTTGCGCCGCTATTTCCCTTCGGCCGCGATCCTATCTACAGACCCAAGCCCGGCGATGCTTGCCCACAACCGCGGCAAAGGAGTTCCTGGCGTGCGTTACGTTTGTGCTGCCGCGGAGGAACTCGGTGGGCTTACGGAGCGCTTCGACCTTGTTTTCGGCAATCTCTGCTACCACTGGTTTACCCCGCAAACCGCGCGCCAGATAACCTCCCTCCTACGTCCCGGCGGGGTAATGGCCTTTTCCGTGCCCGTTACCGGGGTCATACAGGAAGAGGGTAACCGGGTACTCGTTCAAATCTGCCGGGAACTCGGCGTCCGGCAGCCAAAAAGGATGCGCCTCCCGTCGCCCCAGCGCCTCCGCCGCGAATTCGCTTTTGCACCGCAGTGCACGGTGGAAGTTATCACCCTCCGGGAAACGCACCCGCCAGCGCTCTTCGGCACTTTGCTGCGCGCCCGCGGCTCCTGGGCCTTCCTCTTTGGCCCGCAGGCCGCTGAGAGAGCTGAAGCCCTCTGGCGCAAACTTACCGCGGGTGTGGATCAAATTGTGCTCTGCTGGCAGATCGCCCTGGTGGTGGCCGAACTATGAACCTGTTAGCGCAGATAGCCCAGATTACCCGCCTCGCGGAGAAAGTCCTCAAAGGGGCAACCCTTACTTTCGAGGAAGCATGCCTCCTCCTCACGACCCCCGATGAGGTCACCCCCTTTCTTCTCGGGGCGGCCGACGTTATCCGCAAGCACTTTCGCGGCCGGAAGGTCGACCGCTGCGCAATCGTGAACGCCCGCTCGGGGCGCTGCCCGGAGGACTGCCGTTTTTGCGCCCAAGCGGCCCGCTACCCCACCCAGGCGCCCGTCTACCCCCTCCTTCCGGCAGACGAGATCCGCCGCCGGGCGCAGGCTGTCTACGCGGGAGGAATCCGGCGCTTCTCTTTAGTCACCAGCGGCCGGGACCCGGGAAGGGACTTCGATAAAATTCTCGGTCTCATCCGGCTGCTCCGCGAGGAATTGCCGGAACTCCAAATCTGCGCCTCTTTAGGCGTTTTACGGCCTGAAGAAGCCCGGGCGCTGAAAAAGGCCGGGCTTAGCCGCTACCACCACAACCTCGAAACGGCGGCCAGCTTTTTCCCCCAGATCTGCACTACCCACCGCTACGCCGACCGGGTGGCCACCATCTTGACCGCCAAGGAGGCCGGGCTTGAGGTTTGCGCCGGGGGGATTATTGGGCTTGGCGAAACACCGGCCCAGCGGGCCGAACTTGCCTTTGCCCTGCGGGACCTCGACGTTCCTTCCGTCCCCGTAAACATCCTCCACCCGATCCCCGGCACTCCCCTTGAAGCAGCCCCCCCCTTACCACCCCTGGAAATCCTCCGGACACTGGCGGTTTTTCGCTTCATCCTCCCGTGCGCCACCATCCGGTATGCTGGCGGGCGAGAACATAACCTCCGTGACACGCAGGCCTTAGGGCTTGCCGGCGGCGTGGACGGCCTCATCACCGGCGATTACCTTACCACGCACGGCCAGGGCATCCCCCGCGACCGCACCTTGATCCACGACCTTGGTCTAGAGACTTAGGCTTCTTGCATTGATCACTTTCACCAGGATAAAATATTAACTACAAGAACTTTCCAGGAAAGGGTGGTCACAATTGCGCTGCCCACTTTGTGACGTCAAGATGAAAGAGGTTGAGCGCCGGGGTGTAATGATCGACGTCTGTCCAGAGTGCAAGGGCATCTGGCTTGACAAAGGGGAACTTGAGCGGTTGTTGGCCCTTGGGAATTATGGGGACACCATACCTAGGAATTATGGGGACACCATACCTAATTACTTCGGGCTTTCGGTTGTTCTGTTCTTTCCATTCTTTTTTCTTTTCCAGGGTCCTTTGGGGCCGGTCTTGCGAGGCCGCAAAGCCCGTCCCATTGCTTCTTCAAGACCGGCAAGAAAAGCCTCGTCGCCAAGCGGCCACCCCGTCCTCTCGTGACGTCGCAACGCTTCGGCATCCTCGTCTGAGATGCCCTGAGCAAGGTATCCCCGCCAATCTCCGAACATCTCCAACAACGGCCCGACCCGCACCAACCGGTCGTCACGCCCCGCAAGGTGCGCCGCGGCACTGCTCCAGGGATATTGCCAGGGCTCTTCTACCAACCTGGCACGGACAGGGTTAGCAGGTATAGCGGCGATTAGCTTCGGCGATCGCCCTGGTCAAAGCCTCTTTCGACGGCGGTACGGCGATGAGATGTACATGGTTCGGCATCAGGCAATACGCCCAAATCTCTACCTTCCACCTGGAACACCATTCCGCCATCAGGTGCAGGTACGCCCTGTAGTCCTCTTCGCAAAAGAATGTTTGCTGCCGCCGGTTGCCCCGCTGCGTAACATGGTGAGGCACACCGGGCGCCACCACTCGTGCAATTCTTGCCATATCTGTATTATACTTCAGTACCGGCCCCCAAGGGACAATAATTCGGTATGGTGTCCCCATTATTCGAGCCATTGTCAAATAATCCTGCACTAACAAGAAGGCCTGGCACCTATCCGCACGAAACGCCCCGAAGGAGTGTTTAGCTCTTTCTGGAACCGTTACGTTGCAGACTTGGCATAAAAGACAGCCCGATTACAACCCCGATTACCATTAGAATAGAGTCAGCATGACTCCACGCATTAAAAATAAACTCTCTGAACGGTTCAAAAACCGGTCCGTTTAGTCTCTTTGTTAGCCAAGCAATAGGTTCCGTATAGAGAAGAAACCCCAATAATATGACTACGCAACCAGGAATTGATACCGTCCAAAAGAGGCGGCGGTTAAAGATAACACCCTTCCCCTTATGCTCAAAGGCGAGAGGAAATACTAGGAAAAACCCTGTAATAACTAACAGGACAGAGACAAGTAATCTAGCAGCAAAACCGACCTGTACAGACCATTGCAGATCCTGATTTATTCCTTCTAGTAGAGTTTGTAACGTATCAGCAGTACCCCATAACCAGAAAGCAACTAACCAAGAGACAGTGTATAACAAAGCTTTAACCAATGTGTACAAGCTTTGCCACCTCCGTAACGTTATAGTGTTAAATTATATCAAATTTAACTATACCGAAAGCTAGCAAAAGGTGGAGTGTTGCTCTACCTTTTCCATCTGACAAAACTCTTCCAAGATTTTGGGCATTCTCTGAGTAAGTGACTTGCGGAGAATTGTAACGGGTTATGGCGAAGCTGAGGAAGCGTCTCAACCCAACAAAGACATTTTGTCAATGGCCAATTAAAAACCCGCATTTTTGGCCACTAGAAAATCGTCATTTTCGGTCACCAAAAGTCGTCAACTAGATTCTGGAAGCTGTCCTTATCCCTCCTTTGCTAGAGTGAGTTTGGGCGTCACCATACGGTTGCGTACCCGGTAGCTGTCACCGCGCAGAGTAATCACGTGCGCGTGGTGTAGCAGACGATCCAGCAGCGCTGCAGCTGTGCTGAGGACGGAATTATGGGGACACCATACCTAATTACTTCGGGCTTTCGGTTGTTCTGTTCTTTCCATTCTTTTTTCTTTTCCAGGAACACCATTCCGCCATTAGGTGCAGGTACGCCCTGTAGTCCTCTTCGCAAAAGAATGTTTGCTGCCGCCGGTTGCCCCGCTGCGTAACATGGTGAGGCACACCGGGCGCCACCACTCGTGCAATTCTTGCCATATCTGTATTATACTTCAGTACCGGCCCCCAAGGGACAATAATTCGGTATGGTGTCCCCATTATTCGAAGCTCGGTGATCGTTGTACCTTTCAGTCCCCTATTCCTCGGGGCGTTCGGTGAAACTCCTTCGGTACGTTGCGCCGGCCGTTTTCGATGGCTTTCAGTCCCCTATTCCTCGGGGCGTTCGGTGAAACTCAGGTATCGCCGTACCTTGTCGCGCTGGCGAATCCCTTTCAGTCCCCTATTCCTCGGGGCGTTCGGTGAAACGTGCGCCGAGATGCGCCGCTTCTTGCGCCTTGTGCTCACTTTCAGTCCCCTATTCCTCGGGGCGTTCGGTGAAACTGGACGTGCCTGAAAGCGACCTGCCGCAGATACTTAAGCCTTTCAGTCCCCTATTCCTCGGGGCGTTCGGTGAAACCGTGGGCACGCTATCCCTCCTCCCCCGTCGGGTAGCACACTTTCAGTCCCCTATTCGTCGGGTCGATGGGTGAAACCGTACCGGCCAACCACTGGGCGGCTGGAAGCATCGAGCTTTCAGTCCCCTATTCGTCGGGTCGATGGGTGAAACCGGTTGACTCGGCGCAGCTCCGCCAGCACCGTCCCTTTCAGTCCCCTATTCGTCGGGTCGATGGGTGAAACTGCCGGCCTCCCGCAGTGCGGCGTCCCATGATCCAAACCTTTCAGTCCCCTATTCGTCGGGTCGATGGGTGAAACCCGGGTGGCGCTGGAGAAGCTGTTCAAAACCCTGCCTTTCAGTCCCCTATTCGTCGGGTCGATGGGTGAAACCTGGCTGGGGACGAACTGGTGAAGAACCAGGCGACTTTCAGTCCCCTATTCGTCGGGTCGATGGGTGAAACTCCCGCGTATCGGTCGACATGTTGGCCTCCTAATAGCCTTTCAGTCCCCTATTCGTCGGGTCGATGGGTGAAACAGGCTTGTGGCTGAGTAAGGGCGGGTGCTCAAATGAACTTTCAGTCCCCTATTCGTCGGGTCGATGGGTGAAACCGCGGGCATCCATCATCCCGGCGCCGTCCAATATAAACTTTCAGTCCCCTATTCGTCGGGTCGATGGGTGAAACTCCCGCCACCTGGAGCTGGTAAAAAGGGCCGTGGAAGCTTTCAGTCCCCTATTCGTCGGGTCGATGGGTGAAACTGATCAAGCGGCACGGCCTGCCGATACCGCCCAAAAGCTTTCAGTCCCCTATTCGTCGGGTCGATGGGTGAAACTCGCGGGGTCAAGACCCCTCCCCCAACCTCCGCGGCTCTTTCAGTCCCCTATTCGTCGGGTCGATGGGTGAAACTTAACGTGCTCAAAAACGACCCCGCTTTAGCCCAAATTCCTTTCAGTCCCCTATTCGTCGGGTCGATGGGTGAAACAATGCAAAAGGCTTTAGCGGAAATACAGGCCAACGACCCTTTCAGTCCCCTATTCGTCGGGTCGATGGGTGAAACACGCGCACGCGCGCGCGAGGGGAGCTGTGAGGCAGACTTTCAGTCCCCTATTCGTCGGGTCGATGGGTGAAACAGCTGTGCGGCGGGACCGGGACTCGTTTGGTCCGGCGGCTTTCAGTCCCCTATTCGTCGGGTCGATGGGTGAAACCGCAGTACTTGAAGAAGATGGAGCCCGAGATCAAGCCTTTCAGTCCCCTATTCGTCGGGTCGATGGGTGAAACATGATCTCGCCGCCCGAACGGACGCGGCAGACAATCTTTCAGTCCCCTATTCGTCGGGTCGATGGGTGAAACCGTCAAGGCCGAAGCGCAGGCGCAAGACATCATATTCGCTTTCAGTCCCCTATTCGTCGGGTCGATGGGTGAAACTCTAGCCGTGGCGACGCACATCTTTGAGCGCGAGTTCTTTCAGTCCCCTATTCGTCGGGTCGATGGGTGAAACGTACTGCACGAGCACCGACGGCATCACCTGGAGCGCGCTTTCAGTCCCCTATTCGTCGGGTCGATGGGTGAAACCGGGCGGCCCTCGGCATGAAAAGCCAGTACACCCGCGCTTTCAGTCCCCTATTCGTCGGGTCGATGGGTGAAACCCGAAGTCGTCGAGGTGCGGTATCATCCAGGTAAAACTTTCAGTCCCCTATTCGTCGGGTCGATGGGTGAAACGTACTGCACGAGCACCGACGGCATCACCTGGAGCGCGCTTTCAGTCCCCTATTCGTCGGGTCGATGGGTGAAACCGGGCGGCCCTCGGCATGAAAAGCCAGTACACCCGCGCTTTCAGTCCCCTATTCGTCGGGTCGATGGGTGAAACGTAGTTGAGCAGGTCCCCGTTGATGATGACCCGCGCTCTTTCAGTCCCCTATTCGTCGGGTCGATGGGTGAAACGCGACAAGGGTTTGGCCATCGCCCAGGACGCCATCTCTTTCAGTCCCCTATTCGTCGGGTCGATGGGTGAAACCGGGTTAAGGGCATCCAGGTCGGCCACCTCTACGGCACTTTCAGTCCCCTATTCGTCGGGTCGATGGGTGAAACCAGCCCGAGACCCACCGCTTCCCGGGCCATCCTGATCTTTCAGTCCCCTATTCGTCGGGTCGATGGGTGAAACTGGCTGAGCAGCAGCGGGAGATTTCGATCCTCCGCCCTTTCAGTCCCCTATTCGTCGGGTCGATGGGTGAAACACCGTCCCAGGCCGCGTCACTTGTTGGCGTGTGGTGGACCTTTCAGTCCCCTATTCGTCGGGTCGATGGGTGAAACCCTGCCACAGGTGCTTAAGCTGGTGCTGCTGAAGGTGTCAGCGCCGGGTTTAAAATGACCCAGTAGCGCCGAAAAAGAATTGACCCACCCCCCGGCGAAAGACACCTTCGACTGCAAAAGACGGAGGTGTCCAACAAGATGCTGGAGGGTGGGAAAGTGAAACAGATCATCGAGTTGCACGGCAAGGGCGAATCCATCCGTGCCATCACAAGGCTTCTTGACGTATCCCGGAACACGGTTCGTAGATACCTTCGGGAGCCGGGGATACCCAAACCGAAGCCCCGGGCGAAGCGGGGGTCCAAGCTCGACCCCTACAAAGATTATATCCAGAAGCGGCTTAGCGAGGGAGTGGACAATTGCGTCGTTCTGCTCCGGGAGATCCGGGAGTTGGGCTACACAGGCGGCTACTCCATCCTCAAGGAGTACGTTCACCCGTTCCGCCGATGGCGGCGGAAGCCTGAAGTCACCGTGCGCTTTGAAACCAAGCCCGGCGAACAAGCGCAAGTCGACTTCGGCCGTTACCGCTACCTGACGCCGGACGGGACACCACGTTATGTCTGGGCTTTCGTCCTGGTGTTGGCCTGGGCGCGGGCCATGTACGTAGAGTTCATCCAGCGCGCCGACGTGGCCGGCTTCATCCGCTGCCACATCAACGGTTTTGCGCGGCTGGGCGGCATTCCGCGCAAGTGCCTGTACGACAACGCCAAGCTGGTCGTTCTTGACCGGGACGAGGCCGGGCAGCCTATCTGGAACAAGCGTTTCCTGGACTTCGCCCTGCGGCTGGGCTTTGACATCCAGCTTTGCCGGCCCTACTGGGCCAGAACCAAAGGCAAGGTCGAGCGCGGCGTCGGGTACGTCGAAGGCAACTTCTGGCCTGGTGCCCGGTTTACTGATCTTACTGACCTCAACCGCCGGGCCCAAGTCTGGTGTTAGGGCTAACCTGAAACGTCCGAAAGCTGACGGGATTGCCTGACCGGGGGCTGCTGGATATAATGGCCATATCATTTAGAAAGGAAAGACGCCCCTGTTTGTTGTGCCACCGTGGTCAGCAGCAGCACCAGAGGCGCCCATCACCGTATGGTCATTGTAACAAAATATGAGCTCGTTGAGAACCCCGACAGGGGTGTTTTTTGTGAGGAGCGCGGAGCAGATTCCCTGTCCCTGCTGTAGCGGGCATTTAAAGGTAATTGGCAGCCGCCAACGGAGCTGTATCGACAGCCTCGGGGACAAGATCATCCTTATCATCCGCCGCCTTCGTTGTGTTGCGTGCCGTCGCATCCACCACGAACTGCCGGACATGCTGGTACCGTACAAGCGTCACATAAGAGATAGCATTGAGGCAGCCGTGGGCGGTGATCCGGCCCTTAGCGTCACGGCCGATGAATCCACCTTGTGGCGCTGGCGGAGATGGTTTCGGGCACTGGCTGCGTACTTCCTTGGCTGCCTCACCGCCCTCGCCGCCCGTTATGCGATAGCGTCTGCGGAAGGACGATCCACCCTTCCCCGGTCCGCGCTCCACGGGATCTGGCAGTTGGTAGGGGATGCCCCCGGCTGGCTGGCCAGAGTTGTCCGCCCGGTGGCCAATGCAAATCTTTGGGTACAGACCCGTTCGGCATTCCTGTCCTGACGGCTTTGGCATAGACTCGTGCTGAATTAACTTTAAGGAGGGTATTCAGCATGAGAGACCACCGGAAGGCCGAAGAGATCGCCGCCCAGCGGATGCAGCTTTTGTCCCCGCTGTTGGCGGAAGACGTGGATGCGGCCAAAGCCAGAAAACTCAGGGCCCAGATTTGCGCACAGACCGGGCTATCCGAGCGTACCTTGCGCCGGTATCTGGCCCGGTACCGGGAAAACGGGTTCGGGGGCCTCAAGCCCAAGGGTAAGGGTGAACGCCTGAACCAGGAGGCCGTCCCGGCCAACATCCTGGAGCAGGCCATCCTTTTGCGCCGCGAGGCGCCGGGAAGAAGTGTCGCGCAGATCATTCAGATTCTGGAGTGGGAAGGACTGGCCGAACCCGGCCGGATCAAACGCAGCACCCTGCAGGAGAAACTGGCGGAGAAGGGCTACAGCGCCCGGCACATGCGGATGTACGCGGATACCGGCGTCGCCGCCCGGCGGTTTCAGAAAAGGCACCGCAACCAGCTCTGGCATTCAGATATCAAGTATGGGCCGTACCTGCCCATCGGCCCGGATGGCGCCAAGAAGCAGGTCTATCTGGTATCCTTCTTTGACGACGCCACGCGCTTTGTCATGCACGGAGAGTTCTATCCCACCCTGGACCAGATCATCGTCGAAAACTGTTTCCGGCAGGCGATCCAGAAGTACGGGGCGCCCGAGGCGGTGTTTTTTGATAACGGTAAACAATACCGGACCAGGTGGATGACCCGGGCCTGCGCCAAGATGGGCATCCGGCTGCTGTATGCCAAGCCGTATGCCCCGGAAGCAACCGGCAAGGTGGAGCGCTTCAACCGAGTGGTGGACGCCTTCCTGGCCGAGGCGGCCTTGGAGAAACCGCAGTCGCTGGACAAGCTCAATGAGCTGTTCTGGGTTTGGCTGGAGGAGTGTTACCAGAACAAGCCCCATTCAGCCCTGGCGAACAATCAGAGCCCGGCTGCCGCTTACCGCAGTGACAGCAAGGCGATCAGGTTTTTGGATGCCGAAACTATCGCATCTGCTTTTCTGCACTGCGAGGAAAGGAAGGTCGACAAGGCGGGCTGCATCAGCTTCGCAGGCAAGAAGTACGAGGTCGGTCTGAATTTCATCGGTTGCAAGGTGGATGTCGTCTACGACCCGGCTGATACCGCCGAACTGACCATCGAGTACGAGGGGCATGTGCCCTTTAAGGTTAAGCCACTGGTCATTGGAGAGCGGACCGGAGAGCGCCCGCGACTGCCAGAGTATTTGCAGAGCCAGACTGCCGAATCATCCAGGCTCCTGTCTGCAGCGGCAAAGAGAAACAAACAGAGGAGAGAGCAGCAGGCCCCTGCCGTCATCTACCGGGCGGTACGCAAGGGGGAGGTCGGCGGCAGTGTTTGAAGAATTCTACGGCCTCGCCCATACCCCGTTCACCCGCGACATTCCGACAGACCAGTTGTACCCGTCCATGATGCTGGAAGAGACATTGGGCAGACTGGAACATGCCGCCAAGCGCCAACTGTTTGTTGTGTTCACCGGGGACAGCGGGACCGGCAAGACCACCGCCATCCGGCGTTTCAAGGATATCCTCGACCCGGCCCGGTTTCTGGTAATGTACCTGGCGGATTCCAAACTGACACCCCGGCATTTCTACAAAGGCCTGCTGGAACAGCTGGGGTGTGAAGCCAAGTTCTATCGGGGCGATGCCAAGCGCCAACTGCACCGGGAGATCGAGCTGATGCGGGGCGTTCATTCTTTGCAGCCGGTGGTGATCCTGGATGAAGCACACTTGTTAGATAAGGAGATGCTGGAAGAGGTCCGGTTTCTCCTCAACTTCAAGATGGACTCCACAAGCCCCATGGCCCTTATCCTGGTCGGGCAGAGCGAGCTGCGGGAACGGCTCCAGCTCCAAGCCTACGCCGCCATCCGGCAACGCATCGACTTGCAGTGTAGACTAACCCACCTGGACAGGGCGCAAACCGGTGAGTATGTGAAACGGCACCTGGCATACGCCGGTGCGGACCGAGACATCTTCTCGGATGGTGCGTTGGATGAGATCTTTCGTTTCTCGGCCGGGACCCCGCGGCTGATCAACAAGGCCTGTACCCATTGCCTGATCTACGGGGCGCAGAACGGCAACCGGATCGTTGACGACCACATGGTAAAGCGGGTGATTCAGGGAGAGCTGATGTAGCTCTCCCTGCTCCGCCCGCCGATGGTTACCGGCCAACTATTCGTCAATTGTTGGACAATTAACACCGTCTATCCCCGGACATTATGGGGTGGCAGTAACAGTCTGGCTTGACACCGTGGCCAACGTCCGTATCCACGGGACGACCCGGGAACGACCGATTGACCGCCTGATCATCGAGCAGGCCCATCTGATGCCCCTGCCCGGCCCCGATAAGCTTTTACCTTTCCTGCGTGAGGAGCGCAAGGTGGGCCGGGATGGTTACCTCCAATGGAACGGCTCCTGGTATGGCGTCCCCTGGCAATGGGCCGGCCGAAAAGTAGAGGTCCAGCCGGACGAGACCACGGTCCAGATCTGGGCGGGGAACGAAAGGCTGGCCGTCCATCCGCGGGCCGTAACCCCGGGGCAGCGGCTTACCCTGCCCGGCCAGTGGGACGGGCTGCCGATGGGTGACCACCGGCGGCGCCAAACCCCAACAGCTTTTCAGGTCCAGACGGTGGAAGTCCAGATTCGGTCTTTGCTGGACTACGAAGCGTTGGTGGTGAGCGAACGGTGATCGCCCTGGAGAAAGCGCGCCACTACCTGGAGCACCTGGGTTTAGGACAGGCGGCGGCGATCCTGGACAGCCGACTGGAAGCGGCCGTGCAAAAGCAGTTGTCCTATGCCGACTTCCTGGCCGACCTGCTGGGGATCGAGGCGGCAGCCAGGCGGGAGCGTTATCTGAAGACCCGGACCCGGCTGGCCCACCTGCCCTACCACCGGACCTTAGAGCAGTTCGATTTTGGCTTCCAGCCATCGGTGGATGAACGTCTGGTAAGGGAACTCGCTACCTTGACCTTCGTCGCCGACGCGGCGAACATCCTGCTTCTGGGCCCGCCGGGGGTGGGCAAAACCCACCTGGCGGTGGCCCTGGGGATCAGGGCGATTGAACAGGGCTACGGCGTCTACTTTGTCCGGGCCCACGACCTGCTGGAAGACCTGCGCCGCGCCCAGGCGGAACACCGGCTGGACAGGAGAATGCGGGTCTACCTGGCCCCGAAGGTCCTGATTATTGACGAGTTCGGGGTCTGGCCCTACGACCGCCAGGCGGCCACGGCGCTCTTTGCCCTGATCTCGGCCAGATACGAGCGTGGCAGCATCATTCTGACGTCGAACAAGGGTTTTGCCGAATGGGGCGAGGTGTTGGGTGATGCGGTGATTGCCACGGCGATCCTGGACCGGCTCCTGCACCACAGCCACGTCCTGAACATCCGCGGGGAGAGTTACCGCCTGCGGGAGAAGAAACGGGCCGGTCTGTTTGGACCACACCCCAGACCGGAGGTGGTTAACGCCGAGCAGTCCAAACCGTAGTTTGTCGGCCGGGTGGGTCAATTCCCAACCGGCGCCAGTGGGTCAAAAGTAAGTCGGCGTTGACAGAAGGATACTTTCAGTCCCCTATTCGTCGGGTCGATGGGTGAAACATGATGAGCGAGTACGTGCCCAACACCTTCACCACCCTTTCAGTCCCCTATTCGTCGGGTCGATGGGTGAAACTACGAAGGGTCGCGGCAAGTCTGTTCTGAAGCTCATCTTTCAGTCCCCTATTCGTCGGGTCGATGGGTGAAACAGCTCGAAGCAGATCAGCTACATCAAGAGCCTGTACCGCCTTTCAGTCCCCTATTCGTCGGGTCGATGGGTGAAACAGCTTCAAGCAGCCCTATGTAGCCGGCTACGGCACCTTTCAGTCCCCTATTCGTCGGGTCGATGGGTGAAACTGCCCCGCGTCGAGGACGTTGACCCCGAGGCGTTGGCCTTTCAGTCCCCTATTCGTCGGGTCGATGGGTGAAACCCTTTCTCCGTCACCGGTACCCTGGCCGCCGAGCAGCCTTTCAGTCCCCTATTCGTCGGGTCGATGGGTGAAACCTGCGTGGCCAGGATGGCGGAGGAGGTCGGAACCAACTTTCAGTCCCCTATTCGTCGGGTCGATGGGTGAAACCCGGCGGAATCCGGATTCGGTTCGAGGCCGGATACGGTCTTTCAGTCCCCTATTCGTCGGGTCGATGGGTGAAACGAACGGTATCGGCATTCGCTCCACGGTCTATAACATCTTTCAGTCCCCTATTCGTCGGGTCGATGGGTGAAACTATCCAGGCTTGTTGGCCCGAATGGATCAACGTAGTCATCTTTCAGTCCCCTATTCGTCGGGTCGATGGGTGAAACTGGCCGAAGACGTGGCCGCCCCCGTGATGGAGATACCTTTCAGTCCCCTATTCGTCGGGTCGATGGGTGAAACAGGTACTGGGCCAGATGTTCCAAGCTGGTGTTACTGGCTTTCAGTCCCCTATTCGTCGGGTCGATGGGTGAAACTACTGCCGCGGGTGGCGAAGCAGTTCAGATAACCTCTTTCAGTCCCCTATTCGTCGGGTCGATGGGTGAAACTGAGTTTGTCCATGCCGTGCGGTTTGGTGATCCCAACTTTCAGTCCCCTATTCGTCGGGTCGATGGGTGAAACACCCGGTGAAAGGGGTGAGAACTGTGGAGATGAACCTGCTTTCAGTCCCCTATTCGTCGGGTCGATGGGTGAAACACAGAAGAAATGAACTTGGTAAAGCATTTATTCTAATCTTTCAGTCCCCTATTCGTCGGGTCGATGGGTGAAACTCATTGGTCACTTTGATGTTGTATTCCTGAAGTTCAGTCTTTCAGTCCCCTATTCGTCGGGTCGATGGGTGAAACTTAAAACCAGGGATGAACAGCTTGAAGCTTTAAAGAAAGCTTTCAGTCCCCTATTCGTCGGGTCGATGGGTGAAACCTTCACCGTTCTTATTTGCCCCACTTAAATCTTGACACTTTCAGTCCCCTATTCGTCGGGTCGATGGGTGAAACCTGCGGGAACAAGAGTGTATGGAATATTTGATTTTGCTCTTTCAGTCCCCTATTCGTCGGGTCGATGGGTGAAACGCTTCCTTAAGTCGCATTGATTACCACCTCATTCAGCTCTTTCAGTCCCCTATTCGTCGGGTCGATGGGTGAAACGCCGTGGTCCCGGCCTTCCATCGAGTAATGGATCTTGCTTTCAGTCCCCTATTCGTCGGGTCGATGGGTGAAACCCGGTGGTCGCAGTAGGGAACGCGTACCTCCAGCCCGACTTTCAGTCCCCTATTCGTCGGGTCGATGGGTGAAACCGCCGCGGGCAGGTACGCTGCGCTGCTCGGGGGTCTGATCTTTCAGTCCCCTATTCGTCGGGTCGATGGGTGAAACTCGTGGCACGATACAATCAGTGAGATCCTGACCATGCCTTTCAGTCCCCTATTCGTCGGGTCGATGGGTGAAACAAGGAGGGGAAAGCATGACAGTAAAATGCCCACGTTGCTTTCAGTCCCCTATTCGTCGGGTCGATGGGTGAAACCTTCACACTCGTCCCGTGCCGCACACGCTGGAAGAACCTTTCAGTCCCCTATTCGTCGGGTCGATGGGTGAAACAAGTCAGTTGATCTGGTTTCCCTGACCCCGGACCTCTTTCAGTCCCCTATTCGTCGGGTCGATGGGTGAAACCCGCCAGGTTGGGCGGGATTCCGAGAGGATCCACAAACCTTTCAGTCCCCTATTCGTCGGGTCGATGGGTGAAACTCCGGATAGGGCGACCGCCTACGAGGGCGATATCGTCTTTCAGTCCCCTATTCGTCGGGTCGATGGGTGAAACGTATTCCTCCCGGCTGTAGGGCGTAAGGGAGACCAACCTTTCAGTCCCCTATTCGTCGGGTCGATGGGTGAAACTTTCCAGCGCCCGCAACAGGGCGTCGCGTTTCGCGGTCCTTTCAGTCCCCTATTCGTCGGGTCGATGGGTGAAACAGGCCGCCAAGGACGCCGGGTTGCGCACGTGGGTAAGCCCTTTCAGTCCCCTATTCGTCGGGTCGATGGGTGAAACCTTGAACTATTTGATAAAATTATTGACAGCATACCTGGCTTTCAGTCCCCTATTCGTCGGGTCGATGGGTGAAACATTCTGAAAATGCAGCCTGACAATGTAATTCTTCTATCCTTTCAGTCCCCTATTCGTCGGGTCGATGGGTGAAACTTGTGATCCTCTTTGCAGCCGCGTCGCTGTTGGCTTTCTTTCAGTCCCCTATTCGTCGGGTCGATGGGTGAAACCCACTCCTGACGCACCTGATGCATCAACTGCTCTTGTTCTTTCAGTCCCCTATTCGTCGGGTCGATGGGTGAAACTTGCAACACCGGCAATAGGAACACCGGCGATTGCAACACCTTTCAGTCCCCTATTCGTCGGGTCGATGGGTGAAACTTGCTTGTTAGATTTTGCATCAATGTCAAATAAGAACTCTTTCAGTCCCCTATTCGTCGGGTCGATGGGTGAAACACCTGGTTCGCACCGCGACGCAGGCGATCAACCGCCCCTTTCAGTCCCCTATTCGTCGGGTCGATGGGTGAAACCCAGGAAAAGATTTCTATGGCGCAGGCCAGGTTAACCTTTCAGTCCCCTATTCGTCGGGTCGATGGGTGAAACTCTGGAAGCCCTGATCATCGACAGCGCGTCCCACGCCTCTTTCAGTCCCCTATTCGTCGGGTCGATGGGTGAAACTTAAAGCTGCCGCAACCGGAATTCAAAATTGACCCGCCTTTCAGTCCCCTATTCGTCGGGTCGATGGGTGAAACCGGGCAGGGGAACGGTTCTCCTGCCCTTTTCTGTTTTCCTTTCAGTCCCCTATTCGTCGGGTCGATGGGTGAAACTCCACCTGCGGGCGATGACACTGGACGGAATATCCGCTTTCAGTCCCCTATTCGTCGGGTCGATGGGTGAAACTTTTAGCAAGGGATGCTTACCTTTGCCAGCCCTGTCTTCTTTCAGTCCCCTATTCGTCGGGTCGATGGGTGAAACTCAGGACGCAGGCCAGCCGGTGGTCGTCGATGTTGTCCCTTTCAGTCCCCTATTCGTCGGGTCGATGGGTGAAACTTTGCTTGATGCCGCTATTCTCCAGCAGTCTTCCAACTTTCAGTCCCCTATTCGTCGGGTCGATGGGTGAAACTCGTTTTTAGTGGGCCGCGTACTGGGATTTTATACCTCTTTCAGTCCCCTATTCGTCGGGTCGATGGGTGAAACCTGCAACCTGCCGGTGCACGTCATTATGACCGGCTGGGAGACTTTCAGTCCCCTATTCGTCGGGTCGATGGGTGAAACTTTGAAAGTCTCAAAAAAAGCAGGTCTGCTATTTGAGCCTTTCAGTCCCCTATTCGTCGGGTCGATGGGTGAAACCTCGAAACACTCTCCGGCCCTGCGGGCGATCCGGACCTTTCAGTCCCCTATTCGTCGGGTCGATGGGTGAAACCTGGGACGCCGCTCGGGCCGCCGCCTGGGACGCCGCCTCTTTCAGTCCCCTATTCGTCGGGTCGATGGGTGAAACTACTTCGACGTAAACGCGGTGCGGCAGCAGCAGGGGCCTTTCAGTCCCCTATTCGTCGGGTCGATGGGTGAAACACGCCCACGCCGCCGTTGTTGGCGCTCTGCGTCACCCTTTCAGTCCCCTATTCGTCGGGTCGATGGGTGAAACCAAAGCCGCCGATGCCGGCGAAAAGCGAGCCGAATGTCTTTCAGTCCCCTATTCGTCGGGTCGATGGGTGAAACTCGGGAGGGATAAGGTTGGCAAGGCGCAGATCTCTACACCTTTCAGTCCCCTATTCGTCGGGTCGATGGGTGAAACCTCGCTAGAGTCAAAGCTCAGGTCCAGGTCGTCGCCTTTCAGTCCCCTATTCGTCGGGTCGATGGGTGAAACCTCGAGCGCCAGATGCGGCGGATCAAGACTTATGACCTTTCAGTCCCCTATTCGTCGGGTCGATGGGTGAAACTCTGCCTGCCTCCGTCTTTGGTTTGCACGTCGGCCACTTTCAGTCCCCTATTCGTCGGGTCGATGGGTGAAACCCGTCCGTCCCCCGTCCGGGCAGATAAACCATCTCGCCTTTCAGTCCCCTATTCGTCGGGTCGATGGGTGAAACCGCCCAGGCCTGGTACTTCTGGCCCATCGCCTTGCGCGCTTTCAGTCCCCTATTCGTCGGGTCGATGGGTGAAACTCGCCGTCGTTCGGGCTGATGTCGATGAAGTTCAGCACCTTTCAGTCCCCTATTCGTCGGGTCGATGGGTGAAACTGATAACATTGGCTCCGCGAGAAGCTTCGCATTCCTCCTTTCAGTCCCCTATTCGTCGGGTCGATGGGTGAAACTCGCCCAGTGCGCGGTGTGCGGGGAAGATCTGTACGACTTTCAGTCCCCTATTCGTCGGGTCGATGGGTGAAACCGTGGTGCCGGCCACCACGTCGCGGGCGGTGCTGATGCCCCTTTCAGTCCCCTATTCGTCGGGTCGATGGGTGAAACCCGCAAAATTCCATAAAACCTATTGTTGCTTTTCTCGTCTTTCAGTCCCCTATTCGTCGGGTCGATGGGTGAAACTCATTGGGACTATCTGCTCAGCCTGAAAACCGAAGGCCCTTTCAGTCCCCTATTCGTCGGGTCGATGGGTGAAACAGCATCTTCACGCGCATAACATCACCACCTTAAGAGATCTTTCAGTCCCCTATTCGTCGGGTCGATGGGTGAAACTCAGAGCGAGTTGGGGCATTGATGGCATATCAAGACCTTTCAGTCCCCTATTCGTCGGGTCGATGGGTGAAACACGTCACCCACGGCTGGACGGCCGCCCGGCTGATCGGCCTTTCAGTCCCCTATTCGTCGGGTCGATGGGTGAAACCCATCGACTGGGGGTACAACGACCCCTGCGCCGTTCTGCTTTCAGTCCCCTATTCGTCGGGTCGATGGGTGAAACCAGCTTATCCTCCTCGGCCCGAATGGCGTCGAACAGAGCTTTCAGTCCCCTATTCGTCGGGTCGATGGGTGAAACTTGATTATGTCGATACAACCCTGGCGGTCTATACCAGCTTTCAGTCCCCTATTCGTCGGGTCGATGGGTGAAACAGGCGAAGAAGGCGGCGGAACTGCAGGGCATTACGGTGCCTTTCAGTCCCCTATTCGTCGGGTCGATGGGTGAAACCGGCCCTGCCGGCTACCGAAAGACCACCCTGCGCTTTATCTTTCAGTCCCCTATTCGTCGGGTCGATGGGTGAAACATGTAGCTTGTACCTTTACTAGCTGCTGAGACGGTTGCCTTTCAGTCCCCTATTCGTCGGGTCGATGGGTGAAACTTGACGCTTTGCGATACGCGCCCGGTCCGGTTGTCTGCCCTTTCAGTCCCCTATTCGTCGGGTCGATGGGTGAAACATTCCTCGATGGTTAGGGTATGGGTACCGTCGGTGACTTTCAGTCCCCTATTCGTCGGGTCGATGGGTGAAACCTGGTTGAGGTACAAGCGGCGGAATGTGTTCTGGTACTTTCAGTCCCCTATTCGTCGGGTCGATGGGTGAAACTGGAGCGCAACATCGCTTCGACGAATTGGTTGTGCTTCTTTCAGTCCCCTATTCGTCGGGTCGATGGGTGAAACGATCAACGAGACCGCGGTAGCCATTGCCTAGTGACGACTTTCAGTCCCCTATTCGTCGGGTCGATGGGTGAAACAAGCCGGTCGCCCCGAGTTGCCCGACGTGGCTGGACCCTTTCAGTCCCCTATTCGTCGGGTCGATGGGTGAAACATACGAGCAGGACACGCAGGTGTACCATAAGGCAATGCTTTCAGTCCCCTATTCGTCGGGTCGATGGGTGAAACTCGGGCGCATAAGCGGGAGCCCGGCAAAGGTGGGAGCAACTTTCAGTCCCCTATTCGTCGGGTCGATGGGTGAAACCCCTCCTCGATGTATGGTCCCAATACCTCTACAAAGTGCCTTTCAGTCCCCTATTCGTCGGGTCGATGGGTGAAACCTGTCGAGATTGTGCGGCTGCCGTCGAATTTAAAGAAGCTTTCAGTCCCCTATTCGTCGGGTCGATGGGTGAAACAGGTAAGATACGCATTGAGACTACACCGAATGGCAGACACTTTCAGTCCCCTATTCGTCGGGTCGATGGGTGAAACTTGGCCGCGGGGTACGCGCACGCTATCCCTCCTCCCCTTTCAGTCCCCTATTCGTCGGGTCGATGGGTGAAACTGGCTCGGCTTCCTCGGGCCGTGCCTCATCGGGCGGTCTTTCAGTCCCCTATTCGTCGGGTCGATGGGTGAAACCTCGAAGTCGTACCGTTGCCACCCGGCCCGCTCCAGCTTTCAGTCCCCTATTCGTCGGGTCGATGGGTGAAACCCCCGGCCGTCGATGATCCCCGCGCCCACACATGTAAACTTTCAGTCCCCTATTCGTCGGGTCGATGGGTGAAACGATTGACGATCCCAGGCACGTTCTCACCAAGTACCCAACCTTTCAGTCCCCTATTCGTCGGGTCGATGGGTGAAACAGGTGCGGCGTGGAGCTTACTGTCTGCCCCCACATCCCCTTTCAGTCCCCTATTCGTCGGGTCGATGGGTGAAACCTACGATTCCCGGCGCGTCAAGATCGAACACTTCTCTTTCAGTCCCCTATTCGTCGGGTCGATGGGTGAAACGATGGCTTTGGACGGCAGCCTAACGCCGCAAAAGCCTTTCAGTCCCCTATTCGTCGGGTCGATGGGTGAAACTCCATAAAAAGAGACTCGACCGGCTCTCCTAACACTCTTTCAGTCCCCTATTCGTCGGGTCGATGGGTGAAACAGCAGGTTCTTGCCCCAGTCCCAGGCGGCCTTGATCCTTTCAGTCCCCTATTCGTCGGGTCGATGGGTGAAACGTGAAGGGAAGTTTTGAGACGGAGATTTCCGGTTGGGCGCTTTCAGTCCCCTATTCGTCGGGTCGATGGGTGAAACAAGGGGGACCAAGGATGCCTGCGAGATGGTTTATCTGCCCTTTCAGTCCCCTATTCGTCGGGTCGATGGGTGAAACGATGATCCAGGCGGCAAGTGAGCGAGTGCCGAGCCTCTTTCAGTCCCCTATTCGTCGGGTCGATGGGTGAAACTTTCGTTTCGGAGGGCTATGCGTACATCCAGAGAGCGCTTTCAGTCCCCTATTCGTCGGGTCGATGGGTGAAACCTTACGTAGTCCGGATCAAACAACTCCCCTTCCGACACCTTTCAGTCCCCTATTCGTCGGGTCGATGGGTGAAACGAAGGCTAACCGAAGCGCAAAAGTTGGAGTCAAGAACCTTTCAGTCCCCTATTCGTCGGGTCGATGGGTGAAACCATATCTGGTCTAGGTGGAGGAGCATTTGAGATTGACCCTTTCAGTCCCCTATTCGTCGGGTC
This sequence comes from Desulfosceptrum tomskiensis, assembly GCF_049818055.1. Taxonomy (GTDB): domain Bacteria; phylum Bacillota; class Desulfotomaculia; order Desulfotomaculales; family JASEER01; genus JBFLVT01. Next base: position 2,318,898 of record NZ_CP187479.1, on the reverse strand, counting down.
GATGGGTGAAACTGGCCGTGGACCGTGACCATAAAGACCCCCAGGGCAATCTTTCAGTCCCCTATTCGTCGGGTCGATGGGTGAAACTGGAACCCCTGTGCCACGAGTGCCACAGCAGGCACACCTTTCAGTCCCCTATTCGTCGGGTCGATGGGTGAAACCGGTCGAAGGTGCGATTCTGGTGGATATGCTGATCTCTTTCAGTCCCCTATTCGTCGGGTCGATGGGTGAAACCCTTGACCGCCGTTAGGGCGGTCTTTTAATGCCGGAAGCTTTCAGTCCCCTATTCGTCGGGTCGATGGGTGAAACCACGGTTACGTTCTGAATGGCCTGCCAGCGCTCGGTAACTTTCAGTCCCCTATTCGTCGGGTCGATGGGTGAAACTCTTAGAGATCACGACACCTTATCCGCTCGACCCCGACTTTCAGTCCCCTATTCGTCGGGTCGATGGGTGAAACGCTACTCGTGATTTCGATCTGCTCGGCCACGAAGACCTTTCAGTCCCCTATTCGTCGGGTCGATGGGTGAAACTAGCTGTTGCAACCACCGTCTTCGAGCGCGAGTTTGGCTTTCAGTCCCCTATTCGTCGGGTCGATGGGTGAAACGAGTTACTAGCGGCCCTGCGTAGAGTGGTAGATGTGTGCTTTCAGTCCCCTATTCGTCGGGTCGATGGGTGAAACCCCACGGTCGTCCGCCGGGTCCGGCACGATCTCCGCCTTTCAGTCCCCTATTCGTCGGGTCGATGGGTGAAACCCGGTACCAACCCGGACCTGATAGATAAAATCCTTCTTTCAGTCCCCTATTCGTCGGGTCGATGGGTGAAACCTTGCTCTTTGTGCGCTTGTGCAGCCCGTCTTGGCTTTCAGTCCCCTATTCGTCGGGTCGATGGGTGAAACGATGGCCCTTCGAGCCTGCGTTAGCGGACTTACGTAGTCCTTTCAGTCCCCTATTCGTCGGGTCGATGGGTGAAACTGAAGTTCAGGGTCAGACCGGTGCCGGGTACCTCATCTTTCAGTCCCCTATTCGTCGGGTCGATGGGTGAAACAACAGTTGATCCAAACCCGTTTCCTCCTTCTTGGGGCTTTCAGTCCCCTATTCGTCGGGTCGATGGGTGAAACAGACCCCGGCGGCCTAAAGAAAAGCCAGGCAGTGCAAGGCTTTGCGCTCTCGTTTCTGTTGTCCGGCAATGTCGATTCTTCGAAAATGGTTACGCTGCACAAAAACCCCCCTCATTTGCGAAAAAACCCGAGGATTCTAAAACCCTTGCTGCGCTTAGTAATCGTCCACATCCTCAATAGGAGCAACGACCGAAATCACCATTCGGCCGCCCACCAAAACATACGATTTGCGAAAATCACCCGCGACAGATCCCGCAGCAAATTTCAGCCCCCTATTCTTAGCCGGCACACCTCATAACAGTAGCATTTGTCCGGACACTCATCCGGAAGTCCGGGGTCGATTTCTTCGTGGATCATCCGCATTCGGTCGTCCCTGGCCTCGATAAACCACTGGCGCAGCTCGTCGTCGATAATGTGGATGTCCTTGCGCATCACCAGCCGGCCGTTGCGTATCTCGGCGTAAACCACGCAGCCCAGGTTTACCGGGAATTCGTAGATGGCCTCCATCGCCAGGGCATACCCCGTGGTCTGCAACCGGTGGAACTTGTGCTGTTCGCCGAATTTCAAATCCAGAATCAACGGCTCGCAAAAGCTGAGGGCATCGGCGCTGAGGTTGGAGCTTAGCCCCAGGAACGAACCGTCCAGTTTCTGTTCAACCACCACGGGGATGGCCAGGTTCACCAGGGAGTCCTCGCTGATATACGGTTGCTTGACCAGACACTCCTGAATGCGCGCGATGACCCGCGCCTTCTCGAAATCCGCAACAACCCCGGCCTCCGAGGCGAGCCTTTCCTTGTCTGCGGGCGTCAGGCCTTTGGAATATGGTTCGACATCCAGACCCGGCAATTCCTGCAGTTCCCGGACAATGATGTGGTGTTTGGCAACACCATGATGATAAATGAGACGTTTGGCGTTGACCAGCACGTGCACCATTGCCGCATGCAGAGCCGTGCCGCGCAGCATGGCCGGACCGGCCGGCGGCCGGATGCCGCGCACGCGCCGCAAGTAGAGGTCCCGGGCCGTCGGGCAGTAACCGGAGGCCACTTCCGATACACCGAGCCGCAGCTCGTAGATCGGGGCCAGCGGCGGCTGGTGCCAGTTCCACCCCCGGAGCTCGTCGGCCACGCCCTGTTCCCGGGCCTTGGGCAAAAGCCCGCGCACCAGAAACTTCCGTTCCTCGTCGGTGAAGAAATACATCACACCACATCCCCGCAGTAGTTCCGGTATTCGCAGTCCCGGCACCTTCCGGTACGGGCGGGAGGCGGCGGGAACAGCTCCCGTTCGACCATGTGCCGCAAGCGGGCGATGACCCGCCGTACAAAAAGGCGGGCATTGGAGGTGATGTCCACCGGGTATACCCGGCGTCCCGGCAGGAAATACAAGAAACCCGTGCGCACCGGCTTATTGTAAGCGTCCTCCAGCAGCATCGCGTAACTCACCAGCTGGTACTTATGGTTCAGGCCGGGGGGCGCCGCAGAGTTCTTAACCTCCACGGGGAAATACCCGGCAGGCGTCGCGAGGTGCAGGTCCAGGGTCCCCTCCAGGCCCAGGCGTTCCGAGTACAAGCGGGTGCGAAAGCGGCGCTCCCCTTTCTCCAAACCGTAGGCGGTGAGTTTGCGGCGGCGCTCAAGGCGCTCGAACTCCAGGTGTTCTTCCTTGCCATAAGCCATCTTGGCGGTAGTCTTGCGGTCGACCGGAACCACATAGGTGTAGTACACGATGCGCGGACAATAGAAATACTGTTTGATGTCGCCGACTTTGAAGATCATCCCGCCTTGGCCTTCTTCCCGCCGGCTCTTCTCGCCTTGGCCAGGTGGTAATCCACGACCGCCTCGTCGCTCATCCCGTCCGTCGCACCAAAGACCTCAATCTCCCTCTTGAGGCGCAGGTCTTTGTCACAAACGGGGCAGATCATAATCTTGCCCTCGTGTCTTCCCAGCGTGCGCGTGAGGCGGGCGACCAACTCCTCCCGCAGGTTATGGTTAAGGTCGCCGAAGAAAGCTGAATACTGGATGTGCGCCAGCCCGTAATCCTTGCAGGCCTCCATCACTTTCTTGCGGATGCGGTCGGAGACGATATCGTAGATGACCAGCGTCTGCACTCTACCAACCCCCCACGAAGGGGCGGTAGTTGCCGTCGCCCCGCAGGTAACCCGCCAAACGCCTGGCCTGCCGCTGGATGATCGACTTCAGCCGGTGTTTCTTGCCCTCATAGTTCTCTTCCGCGTCCAGCCGCTCCATTACGCGCCGGCGCAGGTCGCGCAGCGTCTCCGCCGCCAGGCGGTCCTCTTCCATGGCAATCTCGGCGCCCTTGCTGACCATGGCCACAACGATCCTGTCCACGACCTGGGCGCGAAACTCCTCGACGAGGTCCAGCACCAGGCTGGGCTTACCCGGCCGGTCGGTGTGCAAAAAGCCCGCGAACGGGTCGAGACCGGCCAGCAACACCGCGCTCCACACCTGGTTGTACAAAATGCCGTAGCCGTAATTCAAGGCGGAGTTGACCGGGTCGGTCGCCCCGCGCCGCTCCCGGCCGGGAAAATCGGCCTTACCTTCCAGGAGCAGCCCGATACCCTGCCAGTAGTGGTGGGCTGCCCGTCCCTCCACGGCCAGGAGCTGCCCCCGGACCTGGTCCACCGAAGCCCCGTCGATACCGGCCAGGTCGGCCCTGGCCTTATCCAGCTGCGTCAGCACGGCGGAAAGAGCCTGATACTTGGCGGTATCGCTGGCGCGCCTGTACTTGCCGAAATACTTCAGTACATTGGCCTGGTTTTTGATCTTGCCTTCGACGAAAGCTTTGCTTGAGCCGACTCCCCGCTCGTCCAGGTAGGCCAAAAGCTGCTGGCGCCGGGTTTGGGCCGTTCCGACCAGGTTGGGCGATGTCAGCTTTGCGTAAGGCCTGCCAGAGAAAGACAGAAAGCTGATCTGGATACCGTACTCGCTGCATTCGTGAATGACGTCGGACGACAGAGAGATCCCGTTGCTGGCGATCGTGATCTGTTCGATGTCGCGAAAAGGCGTCTCGCTGATTACCTGGCCCTTCTGTTTGATCAGCAACCGCTCGCTCTTCTTGCCCAGGGAAACGCCGAAGTCCTCAACGACAAGATGCACTGGTAAGCCACACCTCCCGCCACAATACTGTATGGTGAGGTGTATTTTACCAGCATTTGACGGCAGACCGCAATATTTGGGCGAAACTAGTGGTTTTTCGGCAAAATTAGTGGTTATGCGACACTAGTTCATTTCAGCTGTCCCAGCCCCAGAACATCCCTCAGATATGCCCGCGCATGGGGGAGGCATGGTAAGCAAAATACGACGGGACATAGTTCGGCACGCGAACGTCGACCGGGAAAAGCGCAAAGCTATTTTCAGCTCGACGCCCACCACCATCTCGTAGTCCAGGGCCTTATCTTTCACCACCGCCGCGGGATTGACGTATACGGTCACGTCCGGGCTGTTGTACGCCAGGTGCTCCAAGGCCGACCTATGGGCATAGGCAAAGACGATCTCCGGCCGTTTCCCCAGCTTCCGAGCCAAGAACTCAAGAGTCTGATTGATGTCAAGGTTGCCTTACATCGTACTACTCCTCATTGCCTAGGTATTATCCAAGCGCTTCGACTAGCGCATCAAAATCCCCGAGACTACCGCTTGAAAAGTAATGGACTCCATCCTAAGACCCTACACACCTGAAATGCGTATAGTGCCTGCTGCTTGATGAATACCGGTAGGGCAGCAAGGTCGGAACCAAGACGCGAAAGGTACCCAATCCTGATGGTTTAGCAGAATAGGTGTTGATCCGGTCAAATCCATCCCTGTCCCGTACGAGCGCCTCACCGAAGTCGTCTAGATAGTTAGTAGCCCTGTAGCCCCCGCCGACGATATCAGCCTGACTTTCCGGGCAACTATAGCCTTTAGGCAATCCACCCTTGTGATACTCCGCCCCCAAGAACTGCATAAACGAGCCCCGCTTTCCGATGTAGTTAACCCTGGCCGCTACTTTTTTCAAACCGTCAATTTCATCATCCGTTAGACCATCAACTGCCAACGCGATTTTCAGTTCACCATAGTAGAAACAGAATTCGCGATAGGCAATTGTCGGGGCGTAAATACCCTTAGCAGCTCCTCGCTCCTCTTGTTTGATTTTGATGAACGTATTCTGAACCACACAATCTCTTGGAGGCCCAATCCGAATCTGGCGCCCCTTAATCAAGTCAAATACCCATCTCGCCTTGGCGACCGCTGTCTCCCCTTCATACATCCTAAAACAAGCGTCGATAAGCGCCAACTTCACAGCGTAGGGAGTGGGAATCAGCAGAGTCTTACCGCCCTTGTTGGTGGCGTGGGTCATACGTAAGGAGAACAGGCTCGTTGGTTCGTAACGCAAAATCAGCCAAGAACTGTCGTCGTGATTAGCCATCCTAATCCCCCCAGGGTTCAACAGCTTTAATAATCTCACTCATTACTCTGCTGTAATCTCCAAGCCCTTCAAACCGGCTGATCTGTATATGTTCCGCGTCGAATAGACTGTTCAGATTACTAGTTATCACCTCGATCTCCCGGTCATAGCCGTTATTTAAGGCGCTTACCGTCGGTGCGGGCAAAGAATTTGCAGAAGTAGCTACAACCCCACTAAAATCTACAATGTGAGGATGCTGGGTGTTCCTATGTGCACCCGTTGGCTTGATGAACGTGTAAAGTACACTTCTTAATAGGGCCTGTACTCGCTTTTTCCTTTCGTCGCTACCAAGATCATATTCCAGCGTTATGTCGTTGCGCCCAACCCGGTACAGATCAACATTAAGAACCACGGCATACTGACCGCTCGATGCCGGACGGTGGAAAAGGTTTTGGCCGAGGTTCTGTTCGGACCCTGAACCTGCGCCACGACCTTCAGGAACATATTTAGCATGAATGTATGCTTCGGTACGCGTCTTCTCAGGACGGCCCACAACCCACCCAAACTCAATACATGACTTTCGGGCCAATGATTTTGAACCTGCCCAGCCGGTGAGGAGAATGCCTTCGCAGTCGTCGATCACGCAAGCCTTAAGCACTTGGCTAAGATTGTATGAGTCCATCTTGCCGTTCTTCTTGGCTTCGGCATATTCTTTGCTTTTCTCTACTTGTGCAGCCAAGTCAAAATCTCGGGCGATACGGTTGGCGTCAAACTGGGAGCACCCAGCACATAACGGAAGCCCGGTCAGTTTTGCCTCCTGGAAAAGGTGTTCAGCCTGGATATGTTTAAACATATCGCCGGAAATCGCATTAACAGTCTGCAAGGTCCCGCTTTCATCCACGATTTCAACCATGCGGGTCATCATGGTGTTTCCTTCAGAGCCCTCGTTGTTCAAGGCGTGAAGATTTAAAGTAACAACACCCGATATTGCAAGTGAATGCAGCTTCATCTGAATCCCTCCTCAGTCTTCCTGAAAATTGTCGTCGGGAGAATCCGCCTTGGCTGTCTTGGCGTAACCATAGGCTAACAGAAGCATACCTACCAATTCCGCGCCACGTTTATCAATCAGTTCAATTACTTCATCCAGGTGTTGTGTCTTTACTTTGTGGTGTTTGGGAACGCCGCCATCCATTTTATCCATTTTCTCGCTTTCCCAGTTGTAGTCCTGGACGAATTCGCACAGCGCGGCCACAAACTCTTCCTTACCCGCTTTCATTTTTTGTTTCCACTTCTGTGCCAACCCAAAGCGGACCTCACGCCGCGGGGACTGCTTCTTCTGCTGCGACGCCATAGCATACACCGTCGCCGATCTGATAGCCATAGCAATATTGTTGAAGCCCTCCGTTCCTGTGATATCTTGCATCTGGTACCCCCTCCCTGTAATTGTATCCAACCCAATTGTTGTCATAGCTCTCGCCCACTCATTCTGACCCCATTGCCCTACCAGGTGCAGGGCAAACCGGTAGCAGAATTCCAGAAAATCCATAAGGTTGCCTGTCATCAGCCACTTGCGGTATTGCTGCAACACCGGAACATCCCCCGAACGATCCTCACGGAGGGAACGCAGACAGCCTGTGACTCCGTCGCGCTGCTTGTCGCCGATGTGCTCACGGATGACTGCGATAAAGGCATTGGCGTCGTCCCGATCGTTAATGGGGAACCAGGACGGTAACGTAGCAAACGAGTAGTTCATCAGCGCCGCCGCCGTCCCGAGACTCTGAAAATAAGCCTGGTGCAACCCGCGAATAACCTCCGCTGGTCTCCTCCTGTGAAGAGCAATGCTGTTCCCCAGCACGTCGGAATGCTGAATCAGCAACTGTGTAAGATACAAAGCCGCCTCAATATCCAGGCGGATACTGCCCCAAAGGTTTCGCTGCAGAAGCTCTCTGTGTAGGGTTTCAAGTTGGCTCAGCCTGATGTCCGCCGGTTCGATAACAAACACCTTGAAGTCACTATCCTGCCTATAGGGGAGCATTGCGCGGTAGGCTCCACGGAACTTTAACCACTCGGCGAAAGGATCAAGCACCTTGTCCGAGATACTGCCGGGCGTTGTCGAGTCCGGCTTGGACCGATGCACACCCTTGCCGGAGATCGGGTTGAAGACTTGGCTATTGCTCACGGCGGGGGCATCTATTTCCTCAGAGACTACCACTCCAAGGTTCTTAGCTATCCATAAGGACGTGCGCTCAGAATCTTCCATAAGCCAAAGGTAAAGTTGCTTGTCGGATGACCAGCCTTTACGCATAGACGCCAAAAACAGTGCCATCCCGTACTCGGTCGCTGGTTGAGGCGGTTCGACGAGGCCTTGTTCGGCAAGCGCACGCATAACGGCATCTCGTTTGTTGCCGGTGGCCCGGCGGAAGTCCTTCAGTTGGTCGGCGCGCTTCTTTTCTTTTTCGTAATCAAGGACATTGCCCGGCGGCCGCTCGCCATCAGCCTTGAGATATATAAAAGGGTATCCCGGACTGATAGGTGGCCATTGTTCAAAAGGAGGTAGCTCACTGGTGTCTAACAAGAAGCGTTCGCCACAATCCTGCACCTGTACGCCTTTACCCGTGATTTCCTCAAGCAGACTGGCCAGGCCTACCGCACGCAGCGTGTCGGCATAGGTCATGGTGTACTTGGGAACCTCAAATCTCACTCTCTCCCTCCTTTCGCGCTGCCTGCCTGATCGGCCAGACGCAACAAACGGACGATGTACCAATAGAGAGGCAGCCAGTCTTGATCTTCTTCACGCGATGCCATGAGTAATTCTCTGGAAAACTCACCACCTTTCCCCAAGGCAATATCCGTAGGCCGGTCGCGCAAACCCTCGACCTGCGGTAGTTGCGAAGCCGCCAACAGATCATTAATTGTAGAAGCAGCTTCAGGTATTAGCTTAAAGCGTCCCAGTGTTTTGGCGTGGCCTGTATGGTGGCGCGCAATCGCTGTGACAACACAGGCTGCAACTTCGTTGCATTCCTGAAAGAGCTTAAAAAGATAATCACAGCAAGCATAAGCACCTTCAAGCGCGTGGTTCGGTCGTTTCGGAAACCTGCAAAGTTCATGCCAGTCTTTTTCCGGGTCGTAGTCGGAGTGAGCGAGAGGTTTATCAGGTAATCGGCCGGTCTTAAATTTCTGCCAGGCCCGAACCGCCTGCTGCCACTCTTCGGAAAGCTTACCAACATCGTGAAAGATAATACCAAGCCGTTCAGCAATCTTGATCGTCTCTTGTCGGACGCCAAGGACCCGTACCAAAAACTGCTGCGCACAAGTACATTTTGCACTTAACTCTTCCATCTCTTTCAGTACGGTCTGGACATGCTGGACCATTGTCTCGCAATGATAACGATAGCGCTGTTGAGAATTTCGCGGGATGTAGTGAAACGGTATTTCTTGTCCGGCCTCGCCTAATCTCAGCCCCAGATCAGAGGTATAGCGGGCATAAACAGGGTTGATAACAACTAGCCATACTATGGGAGGAGCCATAGTAAACCGCTTCCAGCGAAAGCGTAAACCACCTTCATTATCGCTGTCCCCGTCTAATTCCGTAGGGACGGCGACCACCCAAACATCTGTACCTTTGAGTTCAACGCAACGCAAAAAACTGTGCAAGGTAGCAGCAGGAACAGAGAGCATTTCAGGCCAGCGATCAGGCAAATCAAAACGTATCGCTTCCGGATCCGACGTGATTAGAATATTGACAGTGTTCACATCACGGATCAGTCTTTCTGGCGCATCCGGTAGAAACCCATCCATCGCTAGGTTTACATCCTTGCGCCATGAACGAAGGTTGAACCGCCTCAGGACTTCACTTTCAAACGGTCCATGAACAGAATTCACGACATTCCGTTCCGTAACAGCAGAGAATAGTTCTCCGGACAGCGGAGTCAATACATCTAGGGTCCGCTTCACTTCCATAGCTGGATACGGTGCTGGATTATCGACCGGATACACCCTGACTGTACCTTTCCCGCCATAGCGGGCGCAGCGTCCCGCACGCTGGATTAAGCTGTTTGCCGGCGCCAGTTCAGTGTGGAGACAATCAACCGAAAAATCCATGCCTGCTTCAACAACCTGAGTGCTGACAAGGATGAAGTTCTCTGGGAGATCCTGACTTTGTTTACCAAGGCGCGCTATTACCTGCTCCTCCTTACCGGCCCTGTCTTCACGAAAAAACCGTGAGTGTAGCAGACAGACGCTAACATCAGGTGGTTTAACCCGCAGTAATTCTTTGTAGAAATCCTGTGCACGGCTTACCGTATTGGTCAAAACCAGGGTCCGGCGATGCCCGCCTGCCAAATGGTCACTAATGACTCTGGCTGCAGTCAGCGGCTCGTACTCGACCAACCACATACGTTGGGTAGCACCGCGCTTCTTTCTGCTGTCGATTTGCGCGATTTCAGCATCACTGGGCTCAACCACAGCGGCGTTTAAGCGTTGGGCCAACCATTTTACCGCCTCGTCTGACAGAGTTGCCGTCATCAGCACAAACCGGCAGTAGTCCTGCAGGCGGTCAAGCATCTCAATGGCTGTAGTCATAGAGCGCTCAGGGTCAAGCAGGTGAAACTCATCGAAGACGACTAGACTTCCGACCAAGGCGCCGGCATTCATATTTGCTAAACGCGGATTAAGCGATACCGGAGTCAGTAAGTAAGAAGAAAGTAACTGGTCAATCGTTGTGAATACGATGTCTCCCAAGAAAAACGGGTCGTTCTGTCGCTCCCCGGTCTGGAGCGTTATTTCAAGCCGACCTGTTTTCTTTTCGCCGGGCTCATCACTAACTGACCAGCCCGCATTGGAACAAGACGCCAGGGTCGAAGCATGAAGCTGTGACGCCAAGGACCTTAACGGCAAAGCGTATAAGACCCTATCACTGATGGGTTCACCAACATGCCTTGCATAAAGGAAAGGAAGAAGCGCTGCCCACGTCTTGCCCCCACCGGTTGGAGCGCGAAGAATAACACTCCGACCATCCAATAACTCCATTGCTGTCTGCAGCTGAAAGTCGTACAGCGCGAGCGTCGAGTCAAACATTAGTTCACGGAAGAGCTGATTAAGTTCGTCTAAGAGGGTCATCCTACCCGCTACCTCCAAGCATATATAAGGAAAGGTGGCATATTCTCTAACTAATTAAGAGCCAAGACCAAACAAGTCATAGAAAGAATTACAATTGCTAGGCTTAAAAGAAGGGATATAGCTTTCACACTTCTCCACACCCTAATCAAATTCTTGAAGATATCTATATGCAAAAGGGTGTAGGATGTGCCTCGCCACGCCGTAACCAGTGCCATATTCCTAGCCATAGTCATTGCCAGTTTTCATTTTGTTTGTAACCTCCGTAAAAAAGGAGACTGAAAGAATCCAAGTCTCGAAGTCACCTTATTTGACCCGATGAATAGGGGACAACCTTAATCAGGCTTTGCCAGCGAATTGACCTAACAGAATTACCTTGTCCTTCACCCCTTCCCGCATTCCCTTTCCGACATCTGTCCGGCCAGCCAGAAACCCAGGAAAAGGCTCAGCAGAGGGGACAGGCCCGATCCGGTCTGCACCTTAGGTGAAGGCGTCTGGTCGCTTTCACCGAAGGACGTCGCCAGCATTCCTATGGTCATCAGCACCGCCCCCGTGCCCGTCAAACACATCCAAAACGCAAACGGCAGGCCGAACAGGGAGTGAAAGATCGCTGCCGGGATGGCGGCGAGGCCGAGGGCCAGGCCGAAAAGAACGGCGATACAGGCAAGGAGTCCGATCAGGATTAACAGCATGACAAGGATGAGCGGTGAAAAAACGACGGCTGAAACGGCTGCGGCGATGGTGTAAAAGAGGACCTTTCCGACGGTGCGTACTAGTCGCGGGACCAAGAACAATCCCCCCAAGATTTACGAGGTGAGACAGCCTGATTGTATGCTCCGATCATAAACCTCCCCGCGGACATAAGCTGTCAACGTACAAAAAATTTTTTTGGACGGTTCAGAATCGGCGGTTAAACGTGCTCTCTTCAAAGCCTGACCACGTATTTCCCCAACCCGAAGACGGTACCCTTCCCGACGTGCAGGTGCTCCCCGAGCAAGATCAGCGGCAAGAACTCCGTCAAGTCTCCCTCATACACCACGGACCCGACGAGGCCGCCCAGGGCGATCCGCGTGTCCTGCCGCGCCGAGTAGCGTTCCCAGTCCGCCCAGCACGTGCCTGATTGCACAGTATTAACAGCCTCAGCCCGGGCGATCAGGCCGGCGAAGTCGGCCCGCCATTCCCGGCCATGATGGAAATAGGCCAGGGACGAAATACGGCGCAGGAGCCCGCGGACCAGGATGTGGAAGTCCGGGCGGTTCGCCCAGCGTTCCTGGTGTTTTAAGCGGGTCGGCGTGAGGAATTCGAGTTCGATGCGGGTGCATTCGCCGGCCTGGCGGGCACGTTCGAGGATGTCGGCGCCGGTGATGTTGGCAGGAGCAGGGCGTACTGTGCGGTCGTCGGAGCGAAACACGGTAAAAGCGGCTCCATCCGGGTCAAGGGCCTGCACTTCCCGCAACTGACACGGACGGCGGCCCTTGCCGAGTCCTTCCCGCCCGAGTTCATCCAGGCAGACGATAAAATAGGGCAGGTAGCTGACCGCCCGCCCGATGAGCACAAGGCCGAAGGCCAGGCTCTCGCCCGGCGCGTACTCGCACTTTGTTTCAAGAGGGGGTTCGATAATAAAAGGCCGCGGGACGGCCTCGAGGTTCTTCAGGACCCGGGTGTCTCCCGGCGGCGAGGTTTCGAAGACGTAGGCGTAGGGGCAAGCTTCCTTAAGCATGCAGCCCCGGCAGTCGCCACGGCGCTGGGCGCAGGCGATGCGCCGGAAGATCCGGCCGAAACCGCCGCGCAGGGTCGAGCCCTTGTAAGGCGGCAGCAAAAGACCCCGCTCCCCGGCCTCCAGGACGACCCGGTAGCGGGCGAAATAGAAGTCCTTGAGTTGGGCAAAGTCCGATGCGGACAAACCCGGAACACTTCCCTGCTTTTGCTAATGGATACAGTTATTCGACAAAAAACCAGGGAACTCCTGCTTGCAATGGCATATTATGCTATTCCCGGTCATCATCCTCTTCTTCTTCATGCGTTCCCGGCTCAGCAAGCTCGGTAACGCTGAGCAAAGGTTCCTCGCCATAGAGGTATTTGAGGTGAGTGCATTATTCCTGAATAGCCCAAAAGGAGTCGCGGGCTTTTCAGCGAAAAGTTGCAACGACAAGCAATATGCTTTTGGCAGCGTAAAGCAGGCAAAATTGCTGGTGCGAAACGGCCGGGCAGGAGCGGCAGTCCGGCGCGCCGCCGGCCGAGCGACGGCCGCAGGCAGGAATGACCAAGGAAGCAGCTCCGGGGACAAGCCGGAATGGGCAAGCGCGCGGCACAAGGGAAGCGACAGATGACCAAAAAAGCCCCTTGCGAGACGCAAGGGGCTTTTTTCTTGATCTTAAAGAATTTGGCGCCCCGCTGAAACTATTTGAAGGCTAGTCGGTTAATAAAGGTTAGGGAGGCTTGACATCCGACAGCCACGGCCGAAAGATCTTGGAATTCGCGCAGTGATTCCTTCGAGTCCGACGACTGACGACTGAATAGGGAGGGCTCCGGTGGACAGTCCCGATCACAAGCTGATCCTGCGCTGCCGCGAGGGCGACGACGAAGCCTGCCGGCTCCTCCTCGCCCGCTACGAGGGCTACGTCTACCGACTCTGCTACCGCTTCGCCGGGACGCGCGAGGATGCCCTGGACCTGACCCAGGAAGCGCTTTGGAAGGCGCTGGTCGGTCTGGACGGGTTTCAGCTCAACCGGCCTTTCCAGCCGTGGCTGCGGAAGGTCACGGTGAACGTCTGCCTGGACGCCCTGCGCCGCACGCAACCTAAGACCGTTTCGCTCGACCAGCCCATAGCCGAGGACCTGGTGCTGGGAGACACCCTGGCGGACAGGACACAAGACCCCGCCGCCGTTGCCGAATGGCGCGATGCGCGCGAGATCCTGCAGGAGGCGGTAAGCCGGCTGCCGCCCCAATACCGCTTGGTGCTCGTGCTGCGGCACCAGGAGGGGCTGAGCTATGAGGAGATAGCACAGACCGCCGGCCTGCCGCTGGGTACGGTCAAGACGCACCTGTTTCGCGCGCGCCGGCAGCTTCGGCAGGCGCTGGTCGGGGTCTACGGATGGGAGGAATAGCGTTGCCGTGTGATTTTGCCGCCCTCCAGGCCTTTCTGGACGGGGAACTGAACGAGAAGGATGCCGGCGCCGTGCGGCGCCACCTGGCCGCATGCCCGGCCTGCCGCCGGGAGCTGTCCCGCCTCAAGCTGCTGTGGCTGGAGCTGGAACAGCCGCAAGACGTCGACCTGCCGCCGGAACTGCCTTTCCTGCGCCAGCAGGTGGTCGCCCGCGCCGGAACAGCCAGGAAGAAAGCGGAGCGCGCGGCCGGACCGGGCCTGTGGGAGGCGCAGAGGCTGGCCTGGCAGCCCGTCCTGGCCGCGGCCTCTTACGTGCCGGGTTCCCGCCAACTAGGAAGGCTGGCCCGGACGACGGGGCGGGGGCTCCCGAAGCTGGTGCGGGGCGGATTGGCCGTGGCCGGAGTGCTGTCCCGGAAGGGGCGCGGCAAGAAATGAGCTGGATGGCAGCGGCAGCCATTTTAACCTTCATCCTTCTGCCGTTATTGTTGCTGAGCGTCCCGTTGACTTTCCAGGCGCGGGGGCGGTTCGGAACGGAGGATCGCTCGGTGCAGTGCGAGGCGGCCTGGACCGGGGGTTTAGTCGCCGCAAGCATCGCCGCCTCCGGAGGGAAGCCTTCCTTCACCCTGCGCCTGGCGGGACTGCCCATCCCCGTCCCGCACGGCAAACCGGGGGTTGGAGTCAAGAAAAAGCAAAGGGAACCCCGAAAGCAGAAACACAGCGGCAAACGACAGGGCTTTCCCCTTACTAAAACCTTGGCCCTGCTGAACCAAAGCCTGCTCTCCGTGCTGCTCAGCTACCTGCGGAAGCTGGTCCGGGCGCTTAACCTGCACCTTGAACTGAACGGTGTCTACGGCACGGACGACCCGGCCCTGACCGGGGCCCTGGCCGGGTTGGTGGCTATCCTCCCCAGGGGGCGGCTGAAACTCGACCTGGAGCCGGACTTTACCGGCTCCGTCCTGGACGTGTCCGGCACCGTCCGCGCGCGTATCGTCCCGATTGTAATCTTGTGGCTTACGGCCCGCCTCTTGCTGACCGGGCCGGTCCGCAGGCTGTGGTGGCCGAAAGTTTTGAAAGTCTTTAAGAAAGGTCAAAGAATAAAGGAGGTTGCACAACATGTTTAAAGAAGACGTGGAGGCTTTGGTATCCCGCCTGGAAAACCTGATTTCAACGAAGACGGTGGTCGGCGAGCCCATCGTCAGCGGCAGCGTTACGGTCGTTCCCATCCTGACCGCGACCCTGGGGTTCGGCGTCGGCAGCGGCGAGGGGCACGACGACAAGCACCAGGGCGGCAAGGGCAGCGGCGGCGGAGCTGGGATGAAGCTCTTCCCTACAGCGCTCCTGGTCATCCAGGGCGACAACGTGCAGGTGTACTCGCTCGCCCACAAGGGCACCCTGGAAAAGTTGGCCGGGATGATCCCCGAGGTGCTCAGCAAGTTCAAGCCTCAGGAAGAGGGAGAGTAACAACGTAAGTCCCGCTAAACCGGTAAGCCCCTTTCTTCTTGGAAGGGGCTTATTATTTTTTTTGTTAGATACTTGACTTAGTCAACTATTGGTGCTATGTTCCGGACAAGGAGGTTTTGCCAATGACCAGTTGCCCGGCTGACTCGACGATCGCCCGCGTGCGCAGGTTCAACAGGTTTTACACGAGAATTCTCGGTCTGCTGGACCGTCATATCCTTGACAGCCCTTTTTCCCTGACCGAAGCCCGCGTGCTTTTCGAGATCGCCAACACCAGGGGTTGCACTGCCACCAAGCTAATCGAGCTCTTAGAAATCGACCCCGGGTATCTCAGCAGAATGCTCAAGAAGTTTGAGAAGCAAAACCTTATTTTTAAGGAGAAATCCGCTAGCGATGGGAGGTTTCATTTTCTTCATCTAACCAGAAAAGGAAGGGACGTCCTTGCCAAACTCAATGAGAGCGCGGATCGGCAAATCGCCAAGCTGATCGGCTCCCTGTCCGGAGACCGGCAGGCAGCGCTGGTAAAAAGCATGGCAAGAATAGAAGCCGTTTTGTCGGGCCAACCCGACAGTTCCATTGACAGTTCGGTGACCATCCGCACGCACCGGCCGGGCGACATAGGTTACGTCGCCTACCAGCACGGGGTCTTGTACGCCAAAGAGTACGGGTTTGACCTGACTTTTGACTATTACGTCGCCCGGGGCCTGGTTGAGTTTTTGGAGAACTACGACAGTGTAACCGACCGTTTGTGGCTGGCGGAGTATGACGGTCAAATCGTCGGCTCCATCGCTATCGTCGGAAGGGGCGGCAACACGGCCCAGCTCCGCTGGTTCCTGGTCGAGCCCGGCTTCCGGGGCCGGGGTGTGGGCAGGAGACTGATGGCAGAGGCTATGAACTTTTGCCGGGAAAGACAGTTCGCCAAGGTCTTTCTCTGGACCTTCGACGCCTTACACGCGGCGCGGCATCTTTACCAGAGCTTTGGCTTTCAGCTAACCGATAGGAAAGAGCACGACGTATGGGGGCGGCATTTGGTCGAGGAACGATGGGACCTCGACCTGGGAAGGGCTTAAGGTCCTTAGAGCCGGACTGAGGAGTTGACAGCCGGTAAGCAGCGGACATATACTTGTCACAACAATTTTTGGAGAAGAGGAGCGTTAGTTTTGGCCGCAAACCCCCACAGTTCGCCTGCTGTACCCGACGGAACCCCGCAAAAGCGCCCTTCCCTCTGGACGCGGGATTTCGCCCTCGTCTGCCTGTTCAACCTCGCGATCTTTATCAGCTTTCAGATGCTCATGCCGACCATCCCCGTTTACGTCGACCGTTTGGGCGGAAACCAGGCCGTCATCGGCCTGGTCACCGGTATCTTCACCGTTTCCTCCGTCGCGCTCCGCCCCTGGACGGGCCTGGGGCTGGACCGGTACGGGCGGCGGGGCATCTGGCTGGCCGGGACACTGGTCTTCGTGCTGGCCGTCGCCGGCTACAACTGGGCCCTTTCCATCGCTCTTTTGATGATGCTGCGCGTCGTGCACGGCGCTGGCTGGGGCGTCCTGACCGTCTCGGCGGCCACGGCGGCCACCGATCTCGTTCCGCCTCCCCGGCGGGGCGAAGGGATGGGCTTTTTCGGCCTGGGCGCCAACCTGGGCATGGCCTTCGGACCGGCCGTGGGTTTTGCCGTCGTCAACCGCTTCGGCTTCCCCAATCTTTTCTGGGCTTCGGCCGTACTCGCCGCTCTGGCTTCGCTGCTGATCTTTGTTGTTCGCCTGCCCGAGGTCCGCAAAGGACAGGGCGCGCCGCCGCCGGCGCTGTGGGAGCCGACCGCCGTCAAGCCGGCGCTGCTGATGTCCTTCGCCACTTTCATCTGGGGCGGCGTCGCAACCTTTATCGCCCTGCACGCCGCGGAGCACGGCATCGCTAACGCCGGGGTGTATTTCACGGCCTACGCCGTCACGCTGTTGTTGACGAGACCGACAATGGGAGCGCTCTTCGACCGCTGCGGGCACAGGGTTGTGCTCGTCCCCGGGTTCTTACTCCTGGGCATTTCGATGGTCATCCTGGGGCTGGCTGACAGTCTTGCCGCGTTCCTGGGGGCGGCGGTCGTCGGCGGCCTGGGCTTCGGATCGCTGCACCCGGCCCTGCAGGCCCTGGCCGTCGCGACTTGCGCGCCCACCCGGCGCGGGGCCGCGCAGGCGACCTTCACCGCGTCCTTCGACCTGGGCATAGGCGTTGGAGCCGTGGCTCTGGGCCTGCTGGCGCAGTTCACCGGCTACGGCGGGATGTTTTTGGCCTCGGCGGGGATGGCATTGGCCGGGCTCGTGACCTACCTCGCGGTCGGCGTGGACGGCATGCCCGCCGGAAAGAGGAACGTTCCGCCAAGCTGAAAGGGGATAGCCGGTCATTCCGGCCGGTAAGCACCGGGGGGATAGACATACGGCTGCGGCGGGGGTTCGATCGCATCCACCGCGGTGACTTTTAGGATCGTCAGCGGCCTCTGCATGTAAACACCTTCCCCGAGCGTCCCCTCGACCCTGACCCAGGCGCCTTCCGCGACGGGACAGCCATCCTCGGACTCGCAAATCAGGCCGACGGGAACGGCGTCGGCGGCGCAGCAGATGAGCAACAGGCGTGTCACGGCGAACTGGTTGTCCCGCATCCCCTTGTCCCGGTGCACCATGCCGCTGATAACGACCCTCTTGCCCAGGTGCCGCGCCGGGTTGTCGTGCGTGATCTCCTTTAAGGCGGCGGCGAAGTTCTCTTCGCGTATTTCGATGACGCCCTCAGCGTCGTTGCGAGAAAACCTTTCCGCCTCCGCCCCGCCGTATTCCCCCGCCGGTGCGACGGTCAGCCCGCGTTTTTCGATGGTCTGTGCGCCCAGGTAACCGACGGGGAGCACGGCGCTGATCAGCACCGGGCTCAGAATGAGCAAAAGGCCCGCGATACTCCAAGCATTGAGCTTTTCGGGCTTCGTAAACCGCCGGCACTGGAACAGGGCCAGGAAAAACAGCGCCCCCGCCGCCAGCGAAACGGCCGGGAAGAAACGCGGGTGCACCAGGGCGGCAACCATCCCGGAGTCCGCGAGCCCGTCGACCCACCAGGCCAGAACCAAGAGCGCCAGGCACCGCAGAACGGCCATAGCGTTAAACATGCGCCGTCGCCTCCCCCGCCAGGATGTTGACCAGCCAGGCCGCGGCTAAAACCGCGACGGTCACGACGACGATCAGGGTCGTCACGAACCGGCCCTTGAAAACGCTGTATAAGAGAAAGGTGTTTTTCAGGTCCAGCATCGGGCCGTAGACCAGGAAGGCCAGCAGCGCCCCCGCCTTGAAGTAGTAGTTGAAGGCCGCCGCCACAAAGGCGTCGGCCTCGGAACAAAGGGAGACCACGTAGCCGAAGAACATCATGGCCGCCACCGACGTCAGGTCGCCCTGCCCGACGGCGAGCAGCGTCTCCCGGGCCAAGACGGTACGCAGCAACGCCGCCAGAAAGACGCCGACCACCAAGTACTTCCCCACTTCGATCAGCTCGTCGCCGGCGTGCAGCATTACGTCGCCGCACTTCCCGAGCAGACCCGGCCGGCCGCTCCCCTGGCAGGAGGCGCCGTGGTGGTGACCGCAGGCGCAGGCCGCCGGCAGGACGTACATCCCGCCGCGCAGCGGGTTTCCCGCATAGAAGGTACGAAAAAAGGCGCCGGCGGCCAGGGCGATCAGCATGCCGAGACCCGCCCGCAGGAAGGTTATGGCGAAATTGTCGGGAAAGGCGTAGTAGGTCGAAGCCAGTACGATCGGGTTGACGATGGGGGCCGCCAGCAGAAAGGCAACCCCGGCGTAGACGGGCGCCCCCTTGCGGATGAGTCCCCGGACGATGGGAACGATGCCGCATTCGCAGATGGGCAGCAAAAAGCCCGCCGACACGGCGACCGCCAGGGCGGACCGGGAACGGGAGGCGAAAAGCCGGGCGATGAAATCATCGGGCACGAATACCGCAACCACCGCCGAAATCAGCGTACCCAAGAGCAAGAAAGGCAAGGCTTCCACAAAGATGCTTATAAAAACGACCGCAAACTCCGCCAATCAGTTTTTCCTCCCGGACGCGCCGCCTTCCCGGTTCAAGAGTAATCCCGCCGCGACAGCGGTTATCGGTATGGCTATAATCAATCCTATGCTGCCGGCCAGGGCCCGTACAACCTCGGTGGCGATCAAGTCCAAATTGATCACCTTGACCAGCGGGGTCCGGTAGGCCATGAGCACGAGCATAAGGGGGATAGCCGCGCCGGTGTAGGCCAGAATGAGGGTGTTGGCCATCGTGCCCATGATGTCCCGGCCGACGTTCATTCCCGCCTGCACAAGGCGTATCAGGCTGATCGCCGGGTTGACCTTCTTGATTTCGTCCATGGCGGAGGCGATGGACATGCCCACGTCCATCACCGCGCCCAGGGCGCCGATGATGATACCCGCAAACAACAGGCCCTTGATGTCGAAGTCCACTCCCTGGGGGATGTACATCAGCATGGCGGCTTCTTCCTCGCTGAAGCCGGTGAGGTGCGCCGCATGGCCGACCGCCAGGGCCAGCACCCCCGCCAGGACGACCCCGCCCGTCGTGCCGATGACGGCGGCCAACGACTTCTTCGTCCACCCCCCGATAATCACAAAGGTCACCGCCGTCACCGCCGCGGCGACCAGCACGGTCACGGCGATGGGGTTGTGGCCTTTGAGCAACAGGGGCAGTAGCACGGTGGCGATGGCGACGCCGGTAATACCGAGCGCCACAATGGACTTAGCCCCTTTTATCCCGCCCAGAGCCGCCAGCAGGACCACAAAGGCCACCGCCAGATACACCAGGTGGCGCTCCCTCACGTAATCCGCGATATAGGCGTCGACGATCTCGCCCCCGCTCGCTTGCACCTGCAGCAACACCTCGTCGCCCCTCTTGAAGACCATGTCGTAGGCGAGATGCCCGGTGCCGGTGTTGACGACCGACAGCACCCGCCCTTTGAACGGGCCGTCAAGGATCTCGACGGTGACGTTCTGTGTCTCCTTGATAAAACCGTCCGTTTGCTGTTCCAGAGACGGGACGCTCTCCACTTCGGCGACATCCACGACCCTGGCCCGGAAAACCTCGCCCTCGTCGATGTCCTGCGACCCGTCCTGCGCCCACCCTGCGGGACACCAAACCAGCGCCGCGATCAACAGCAAAATCACCAGTCTGAACCCCATACGCCGCTCCTTTCCCTCCTTCTAAATCTCAAACGAAACCTAAACTACAGGCGGTTTGAACCTCATCTGCCAATACGACAATGTTTTTCCTTGACTTAGCATAGCACAGGTAGTATCAGTGTAGTTAGGAATATTATTATTTAGTAGGAGGAATCCTATGCTCACCCGGATCAGGATCACAACCCTGGTGGCGCTTTTGGCGGTAGTGCTTGCGGCCGCGGCCGGCTGCGGATCGACCGAGCAGCCGGGACCGAGAGCCGGCACGGAGAAGGATAAAATCATCGTCGCGGCGTCGATCTTCCCGCTCGCCGACATTACGAAGCAAATCGCCGGGGACAGGGCGGACGTCATTACAGTCCTGCCGCCGGGCGCCAGTCCCCATACCTTTGAGCCCACCCCCGACCAGGTAAAGAGGCTGAGCAACGCTTCCCTGCTCATTCAAATAGGCGCGAACCTCGACGATTGGGCGGCCAAAGCCGTCACCTCCGCCGCCCCCAGCGTGACCGTCGTCAAGGTCGCGGACGGAGTAAAGCTGCTTGAGCCGGCCGAGGAAGAGCACCACCACGAAGGTCACGAAGGAACCGAAGGCCAGGAGAAACATGAGGAGCAAGCCGAAGAAACCAGGCATCATCACCACGGCGGTCCCAACCCCCACATCTGGCTCGACCCGGTGATCGCCCGCGACCGCATCGTCCCCGCCGTCACCGAAGGGCTCTGCAAGGTCGACCCCGAAGGCGCGGAAATTTACCGGCAAAACGCCCGCAAGTACCAGGACGAGCTGACCGCCCTCGACCAGGAAGTCCGGCAGCAAACCGTGCCGCTGACGAACCGCAGCTTCATTTCCTTCCACAACGCATGGACCTACTACGCCGCGAGGTACGGGCTGAAAGAGGCCGCCGTCATCGAACAGTTCCCCGGCCAGGAACCGCCCGCGAAGTGGCTGGCCGAAGTTGTGGAAACCGCCCGGAAGACGGGAGCCAAAACCGTCTTCGCCGAGCCCCAGCTGAGCAGCAAGGCGGCCGAGGTCATCGCCGCGGAGTTCGGCGGCAAGGTGCTGATCCTGGACCCGCTGGGCGACCCGGGGCTGCCCGACCGGGACGGCTACCTCAAGCTGATCCGGTATAACACGGCGGTATTGGTCCAGGGCCTGAAATAGCGCAGCATTATCGTGGGTATAAGGTAAGGCCGTTCGCTGTAAATAGCAAACGGCCGCAGCGAAAGTCCGAGGCCGGGAACAACAATCCGGCCTCTTGTTTTTAGAAAGTCAGCATCTTGTCGGCGCGGGCGATGAGATCCAGGAACTCTTTCATATTGGACAGGGGGGCCAGCTCGCAGGTGACGTTGTGTCGTTGCAGGCATTTGCCGCAGGCGATGATTTTCCCGCCGTTTTTTACAAACTCCGCTGCCTGTCCAAAAACGTCGTAGGCATCGCTGTCGATGTCCTCAAACTTCACGCCGTCCCCGATCAGGAAAACCTCCACCGCGTGCCCGTTGACCAAAGCGGCGTTCCCGAAACGGAAACAGTCAAAAGCTTTTTGCGCGCCAGAACCCTGCAGCATGACTCCAATCAGCACAATTGTGCACCTCCTCCACATTGCCGCTGCTTTTCTCACACCTTAGCATGCAAGACAGCACGTTGGCAATCCGCTGTTTTCACTCAGCTTGCGGATGGGACAAGCCCAGGGATAGCGAACGGCTGCCCGCGTTGCCGCCCGCCACTGCTGTTACCGTTTTCGGGGCTTCACGAACCTTTTTTGGCGCTGTTCCGCGATTGCGGCTGTCATCCTCTTTTTTTCGCCATCAACTCTGTAAAGATCTCCACCAGGTGCGGGTCGAACTGGGTCCCCGCGCATCTCTTCAGCTCCTCCAGGGTTTTCTCATGCGACAGGGCATCGCGGTAGGGGCACTCCGACGTCATCGCGTCGTAGGCGTCGGCTATGGCCAGGATGCGGCTCAGAATGTGGATCTCCTCGCCGCGCAGCCCCCGGGGATAACCCCGCCCGTCCCACCGCTCGTGGTGCTGGCGGATGAGCTCCGCCACTGGCGCCAGCTCGGCCGAAGAAAGGGCAATGCGGTACCCCACCTCGGGGTGACGCTGGATTTCCTTCCTTTCCTCCTCCGTCAGAGGGCCGGGCTTGCAGAGAATGTGATCCGGCACTCCCAGCTTGCCGATGTCGTGCACGTCCGCCAGAAGGCGGAGATTGTCCATTTCTTCGCGCGAGAGCTCCACTGCTTCTCCCAGCAGACAGGCAATCTCTTTCACGCGCTCCGTGTTGTGAAAGTCTTTCTCCGCCAGGGTCGCCTTGAGGGCGCGGATCACTGCCCCCCGCGGGTCTTTTCCGGCGACAAGCTTGTTCGTGTACATCGCGTCGTCCGCTTCTTTGTAGGTCTCCCGCAGCGGGCGCGAGGCATCCTCCGCCGTCGCCGCCCCCACGGGGACGCTCAAAGGAAGATCCGGGTGCTGCGCGTTGTCCATCTCTACAGCCTCGATTATGCGCCCGACCACCTCTTCCGCCGTCTTCCGGTCCGTTTGCGGCAGGATCACGGCGAACTCGTCCCCGCCAACCCGGGCCACCACGTCGGACCCGCGGACGCAACCCGCGATTACCTTCGCCGCACGGCGCAGGAGCTCGTCACCCCGTTCGTGCCCCAGCATGTCGTTGACCGCTTTTAAACCGTCAAGGTCGCAGAGGATGAGGCTGACGGGAAAGGAACGGTCCTTTTCCAGCCGCCGCAGTTCTTCCTCGAAGAACGCGCGGTTGTAAAGTCCGGTGAGAGCGTCGTGCGTGCTGGAGTACCTCAGTTCGGCCTCCATTTTCTTGCGCTCGCCGATGTCGCGGATGCACTGGACCGCCCCGAGCAGGTTTCCTTTCTCGTCTTGGATCGGGGCCACGAGGGTCCAGAAATGAAGCCCCCTGCCGCCGTAAGCGCAGGGGGCAAAACCTTCGCCCACAAGAACATGTCCCTTCCTCTCGATTTTCTCGTACTTCCGCTCCCACTCCTTGCCGTTACCAAGCAGGATGTTCACAAGGATGGGCCTCCGTTCCCCGAAAAAGGGAATGGCGTAGGCGTATTCGCCCCTGCCCAGCATCTCTTCCTTCCTGACTCCCGTCATTTCTTCCACGGCCCTGTTCCACACGACCACCTTGCCTTCGCGGTCAACGGCAAGGACGCCGTCCGGGAGGGAATCGACGATCCGCTCGAGAAGGCTCAGTCGCCCCGCCGATCCTTCCGGCAGTAGTTCGCCGCCTTCCCCGAGCAGAAGTTCCAGCAATCTCATGGCCGCTTCAGTTTTGTCCTCGGGTAGAGCGTCCACCAGCCGGTGAAGGCCGTCTTTTCGCTGGCCCGGGTTCACGTAATCCACCGTCCCCTTAACAGCGACTTTGCCCGGACATCTTTTCTACTTCGGAAAGCAAAATCCTGCGCCTGTCATTCTCCTTCTTCCGCCAGGATCTTCAGGAACACATCCACCACCCGCGGGTCGAAGTGCCTGCCCGCCTCGTCCTTCAGATAGGCGCGCACTTTCTCCGGCGGCCAGGCCGGCCGGTAGGGACGGTCCGAACTCAAGGCGTCCCACACGTCCACCACGGCAAAGATGCGCGCCGCCAGCGGAATCGGTTCGCCCTTCAGTCCCCGCGGGTAGCCCGTGCCGTCCCACTTCTCATGGTGGCCTCGCGACCGTGCCGGCCGGTTCCCGCATCCCCGCCAGAGCAAGTCCTTGAGCGTTTGCAGGATGCTATCGTAACGATACCGCGTTTTCAGGTTCTTGCGGATTGTGCCCTCAGCCTGCCCTTTTTGCAATAAGTCCTTATTCTCCTCCTGCTATGTGGGTCTCCCGGTCCTCATTTTTCGACAACAGCATAACACGACGACGCCGAAAATCGCAAGGATACCAAAGATTACTTGCCCAGGCCCGGTAACAACAGGTTTGGGATCAAAAAAGACACCGGCGTCTGCAGGCCAAGCCGCGTAAGGCTGAGCGTGGCCAGGGTAACCATTACCGTTCCGGTCAACGCTAGCGGCCCCGGCCTCACCCGGGTTACCAGGAAACCGTATGGGAAACCGGGCCGGTAAAAATGGGATCGCGCCCCTGAGGGATGTAGGTATTTACCACCGGGAGTCCCCTGACGGCGACCGCGATCAGTCTCGCTTCACCGGGCTCGGCCCAGTCCCCGATGCCGGTGCGCACCTCTTCGAGCGGATGCGGGCTGACGACGGCCACCCCGTTGTACGACTTTTGCCCCTTAAACACCGCGTTGTAACCGGCCCTTTGCAATTCCTGAAGCGGAAAGTCGCCGTCCTCGACCTTCGTCTCCTGGAGGCACAACACGTCCGGGCGCTCCCTGGCGAGCCAGTCCAGGACCAGTTCCAGGCGGGCGCGGATCGAATTAACGTTGAAGCTGGCTGCCTTGAGCATTTTCTCTTAACCACCTTATCGGCAATGCTGTAATGCTATATTAGTACCACTGCCGCCGGTCCATAACCTTCTCCGCCACGCCCATAAAAAACTCAGCCGCAAACGGGCTGAGTTTCAAGTTCGACTTGCCAAACTGCCGGCTGCCGGGAGAGGAACGCCGGTTTTAACCTTCTATTTCGACGGTGACTCCTTTGGAGTCTTCTGCCCCTTTGGGCAGGACAACTTCCAGGACGCCGTCCTTGTAAGAGGCCTTGATCTTTTCCTGGTCAACCGGCACGTCCACGGAGAAGGAGCGGCTGAAGGAGCCGTACTTGCGCTCCACTCTCAAGAAGTTGGTGCCCTCTTCCTTCTCCTCGCTCTTGCGCTCGCCGCGAATGGTCAGGACGTTGTTATCGAAGGTTACCTTGATGTCATCCTTGGACACGCCGGGGATCTCGGCCTTTACCAGAATGGCCTCGGGCGTCTCCTTAATGTCGACAGGGAACATCCACCCCTGGGTAAGGTTGCCCTGCCGCGGGTAAATGTCTTCGAACAACCTGTTGATGGAATGCTGCAGAGCAGACAACTCGCGGAACGGATCCCACCTGACAAGCGACATGCCAACACCTCCCTGATGATGAGCATCGGCTTCTCCCGGCAGCTTTGACTTTTACTATCCTTGACTAATATATACCCAAAACTTTCCCCTTTTGTCAAGATCCTTTTTGCTTATTTTTCACAAAACTTAAAAAACTTATAGCCACCAACGATGCTGCCTGTACCAAACTACATCAGCCGGTCAACTGTTTGTCACGTTAGGGTGTGCTATACCATAATATGGCAGCAACTATTCCATGTTTTGGAATGAGCATTGTATTAAGGAGGCTTTCAAATCGTGGCAGCAATGCGTTCCCGGCGTTATCTCACCGCCCGCCCGGCGTCAGTCAACCAAACCTTGCCTACCTATCCGGAACTGGCTAAGGCTTACGTCCCCATCCAGAATTACGACCCGGGTTATGACCCGGCTACGGCGCTGGCCCGGGGGACGATGTTTCCGTCACTCTGGCGTCCCGAATTCGTGGTGCCTTGCGTTGCTTATTCCCGCTATGTCGCTACCCGGTTCAGAGGAGGGCTTTGCCGATGAACCAAACCCGTAATCAGTTACTGCGCGAAATTCAACGGTGGCAATTTCGCATCGTCGAGTTGACGCTCTTTCTTGACACCCACCCTAACGACCAGCGCGCCCTGGCCGATTACAACCAGAGCTCCCAACGCCTCCGTACCCTGGTGGATGAGTACGAGAAGCGTTACGGCCCCCTCTCCAACTGGGGCTTGGCACCGAGCGGGAGCCCGTGGGCCTGGGCGTGCGGGCCATGGCCCTGGGAAACCGGGATATAAGGGGGATATGCCAAGCAACAATATAAGGAGGATATGCAATGTGGGTTTATGTCAAACACCTTGAGCACCCCATAAAGGTCAGCCGCCCCGATCCCGCCTTCGCCAAGCTTGTCATCACGCAGTACGGCGGGCCTGACGGCGAGTTCTCGGCCTCCTGGCGCTACCTCAGCCAGCGCTACACCATGCCCACCAGGCAGACGAAGGCCATTTGCACCGACATCGGGACCGAGGAACTGGCCCACCTGGAGATGGTCGCCACGATGGTGCACATGCTGACCAGGGACGCCGGCCCCAAGCAGATGGAGGCGGCCGGCTGGGGCGGCCACTACGTCCAGCACGGTCCCGCCCTCTACCTGCAGGACGCTGCGGGCGTGCCCTGGACGGCGGCTTTCTTCCAGTCGACGGGCGACCCCGTGGCCGACCTGACCGAAGACATGGCCGCCGAGCAAAAAGCGCGCGCGACTTACGAACGCTTGATCTGCCTGGCCACCGACCCGGGGATAAGAGACGCCCTGCGCTTCCTGCGCGAGCGGGAGGTCGTCCACTTCCAGCGCTTCGGCGAAGGCCTGATGAGTGTTCAGGAATACCTGAACAACAAGCACCACGCCTGGCCGGGCTACGACCTACCCAAGACCCGGCCGGGTTCGTAGGGCTTAACGCTCCTTACCCACCCGTACCGGTTCCTTCTTTCGGCAACCAAACCAAAGCCCCCGTCAGATCCAATAAACGGGGGCTTTCTCTGGCCTGGGCTAACTCTAGCCGAGTATGGGAAGATTGCCAAAACTAAAGAAACTTAAGCCCTGACCCCACCGCACTTCCCAAGGTTTAACGCACAGCAGCATTGCACAAAAAGTGGGTACGCCTGCTCTGCCTGGCCGCCGACCCCGGCATCAAGGCCACCCTGCGCCCGGTCAGGTCTTGACATGTATTACACGTAAATATAGGATATAAGCAAATCATTAATTGTTGATGAGGTGTTCTTTTTGCGGGAACTTGCCGAAAGAATCAAAGCCCTTGGAGAACCGACGCGTCTCAAGATACTGCGTCTTCTGCATGAGAGGGAGCTGTGCGTCTGCGAGATTGCAGAAGTGCTGCAGATGAGCCAGCCGCGGATCTCCCAGCACCTCAAGGTCCTGCGGCAGGCCGGCCTGGTAAGCGAGCGCAAGGTTAAGATATGGTCCTACTACGCATTGATACCGGGGGCTCTCGGGAACCTGTTTCGGAAGTTTGAGGAGACCATGGCCATGGATATGCGTCTTTTGCCGGAAATGGCCGAAGAGTCCGCCCGCCTGTCCAGAATCGCCGCGCTGCCGCCATCGTGGTGTTGCGACAATGCGGGCCGCACAAAACCTTAATTGAGCATGATTTAACATACAAGGAGGAGAACGCGTATGGCCGCCGAGAAAGACATTACGGAAGTTGTACGGGAGCGCTACGGCAACGCCGCCCAACAGGTGATGAAGGGGTCTTTAGCCGGTTGCTGCTCGCCGGCTTGTTGCAGCGGAGGGCAAGAGCTGATGTTCGGCTTGGGGAACTATGACAGCAGCCAGGTGCAGAACCTGCCGACACTGGCCGCTTCCGCATCCTTGGGCTGCGGAAACCCCGTAGCCTATGCCAACCTCGGCGAGGGCGAGACGGTTCTTGACCTGGGAAGCGGCGGCGGGATCGACTGCTTACTGTCTGCCGAACGGGTCGGGCCTTCCGGACACGTCTACGGGCTCGACATGACCGACGAGATGCTCAGCCTGGCCCGGGCCAACCTGAAGCAGACGTCCTTGACCAATGTCACCTTTGTGAAGGGCCAGCTCGACGCGATTCCGCTCCCTGACGAGTCGGTGGACGTTGTCATTTCCAACTGCGTGGTCAACCTGGTCCCCGACAAGGAACGGGTTATCAGGGAGATTTTCCGGGTTCTGCGTCCGGGAGGGCGCATCGCCATCGCCGATGTGGTAGCGACGCGTCCGCTCCCTGAAGAAGTCCGCCAAGACCAGGCCGCCTGGGCCGGGTGAATCGGCGGGGCGCTCCTGGACACGGAGTACAAGACCATTCTGGAGAACAACGGCTTTACGGATATAGACCTCAAGGTCCTGCACACCTACGACCTGGGCTCACCCGCCGCGGACTCTCTGGTGCCGCGGCTGTCCAGGGAGCTTAGAGAGGCGTACAGCGACGCCGTGACCAGTACCCTGGTCTCGGCCCGGAAGCCGTAAGGGAGAATCATTTTAGGAAAACAAGGAGGCTTGCGGAGTGAAGATCGCGATCCTCGCCGACATCCACAGCAATTTATACGCGCTGAAGGCCGTTCTGGCCGATGCAAAAAGCCGCGGGGCGGATAGGATTGTCTGCGCCGGTGATGTCGTGGGTTACGGCCCGCACCCGAGCGAGGTCATAGCCCTGCTGCAAAAGGAGCAGATTCCTACAGTAATGGGCAACTATGATGACGCTATCGGCTACGAGCGCTTCATCTGCGGGTGTGACTACAAGGACCCGGCCGATATGAAGCTGGCGGAAAAGTCGATTGAGTTTACGCTGAAAGCCACCAGCGCGGAAGACAAGACCTTCCTTCGCTCACTGCCTCCGGAATACCGCATTATTAATGACGGGCTGGACATCGTGATCGTCCACGGGAGCCCCGTCCGGCTGAATGAGTACCTGTACGCCGACACCCCGGCTCAAACGCTGGAAGAGATGCTGAACAAAGCCCGGGCGGACGTGCTGGTCTGCGGCCATACTCATATCCCCTACCACCGGAAGTTAAGCAACGGGCACGTGGTCAATGCCGGCAGCGTCGGCAAGCCGAAGCACGGGAACCCCAACGCGCTGTACTGCATCCTTGAGTTGAAGGGCCGGGATGTTGCCGCTGTTTTTGTCGAAGTGCCCTACGACGTTGAGCGCACGGCACGGATGATCGAGCAAAATGAGGTCCTGCCTAACGAGTTTGCGGAAAAGCTGCGGTTAGGGACAGGCTAGCCAGCCCTGTGGGTCGAGGCAGGCGCCGTTCCATCTGCCTAATATGCACTAATCAACTTGTTGACCCTAATATGTGATTATCTTAATATAGTTTTATAAAAATATGGGAATGCAGAGGAGGAAATTACGTTGGCCCAGTCAGTAAGCAAAAGACTGAGTTTTCTGGACCGCTACCTGACGCTGTGGATTTTCCTGGCGATGGGCGTCGGTGTCGGTTTGGGCTTCGTGTACCCGCAGATCGCCGGGTTCTGGAGCCGTTTTCAGGTTGGCGCGACCAACATCCCCATCGCTATCGGCCTGATCCTGATGATGTACCCCGTTCTGGCCAAAGTCCGCTACGAAGAACTTCCGTCCGTGTTCGCCGACAAAAAGCTCCTGGGACTATCCCTGCTCCAGAACTGGGTGGTCGGCCCGATCGTGATGTTTGTCCTGGCCGTGGTGCTCCTGCCTGATAAACCCGACTTGATGGTGGGCGTCATCCTGGTCGGGCTGGCCCGCTGCATCGCGATGGTTTTGGTGTGGAACGACCTTGCCGACGGCAACCGCGAATACGTCGCCGGCCTGGTGGCCTTCAACGCTATCTTTCAGGTGCTCACCTATTCAGTGTACGCTTACATCTTCCTGACTGTTGTTCCGGCCTGGTTCGGCCTGACCAGCGTGGTCGTGGATGTCTCAATGGCGGAGATCGCCAAGAGCGTCTTCATTTACCTGGGTATTCCTTTCATCGCCGGCTACCTGACCCGCGCCGCGATGGTGTCCAGCAAGGGACGCGACTGGTATGAAACCCGCTTCGTCCCGCGCATCAGCAAGCTGACGCTGATCGCCCTGCTGTTCACGATTTTGGTGATGTTCTCCCTGAAGGGCGAGGTCATCGTCACCCTGCCGATGGATGTGATCCGCGTGGTCATCCCGTTGACCCTGTACTTCCTGATCATGTGGCTGTCGACTTTCTTCATCGGCAAGTGGATCGGCGCAGATTATCCGAGAACCACAACCATCGCCTTTACGGCGGCGAGCAACGACTTCGAGCTGGCCATCGCCGTGGCGGTGGCCGTGTTCGGTATCCATTCCGCCCAGGCCTTTGCGACCGTCATCGGGCCGCTGGTCGAGGTACCGGTACTGATCGCGCTGGTCAACGTGGCGCTCTACTTCCGGAAGAAGTACTTCCCGCACGAACTGGCGGAAATCCCGCGCCTGCAGGATTGCAGGAAGTGTTAGCAGATTTCGGGCCTGAAAAACCAAAAGAGCGGGCCTTCCCAGGGCCTGCTCTTTTTGTTGTGCGCCGGCGCATCCGGCACCGGCGCACGCGGCTGACCGACCGCCCTCTTGCCCGGGTTATCGTCCTGCCTCTCCAATCCATTTCTTGAGGTCGTTCCGGGAGGGGACCTTACCCACCGCTTTGGTCTGGCCGTTGATGATCAACGCCGGTGTAAGGATGACACCCATGTCCGCTATGGCGTTGACGTCCTCGACCTTCTCCACGTCAGCCCCCACATTCAACTCCTGCAAGACAGCGAGGACCTCCTTGTAGAGTTTCCGGCACTGTGGGCAGCCCGGGCCGACGACTTTGATCTCCAGGACGCCGTCCGGCGCCTTGGACGGTTCCACGGGGATCCCCCTGGCAGCCTTGTAGGCCCGCACAAGCCCCTCGCGGTACTTGTCCCTGGCCGACGCCGGGATGTAGTTGTTGTCCTTGATCAGGTCGATGATCGCCTCCCCGAGAGCGTCATCGTTCGGGAAGACTTTACCCTCAACCTTCTGAAAAGCATCCTCCAAACCGACAATGCCGACCTTCGCCCCGCCGACGGAAACGAGTGTCGACTTGGGTGTTTTCGAGGAGTCCCGGAAAAACAAAACAACCACCTCACCAGCGTACAGGAAGTATGCCGCCTTGCGGCAGCCCATGATGCACGAGTTTCAAAATTAGAGCAGTCCAACGTCTCGCTCTTCCTCAATCAGCCTCTTAATCTCGGCCCGGTCCGGCACTTTGCCGACTACCTTGACCTTGCCGTTGATCACCAGCCCGGGGGTCATAAAGACACCATAGTCGATAATCTTGTTAACGTCCGTAATCTTCTCGACCCGGGCATCAAGTTTCATCTCCGCCACCACGGCGGCGACCTCTTGCTCGAGGGCCTTGCATTTCTTGCATCCCGGTCCCAACACTTTGATCTCCACCAATAATCTCCCTTCAAGTTAGAAATGAATCGGTTAACACCCGTCCTAAGCGGTGAGAGAACCGAATACATACCCGGTAAGGGTAGCCATTACTACTACCAGGATCACGTAGACAACGGTCTTCTTAGTACCCATCACATTCCTGATCACCAGCATATTCGGCAGGCTCAGGGCCGGTCCGGCCAGCAGCAAGGCGAGCGCGGGACCCCTGCCCATGCCGAGGTCCATCAGCATCCTTACAAACGGCACTTCCGTAAGGGTGGAGAAGTACATCAACGCCCCGGCGAATGAAGCGATGAAGTTGGACAACAAGCTGTTCCCGCCCACCGAGGCCGCAATCCAGGACTGCGGGATGATAACCTTCAGGGCGCCGGCGATAAACACCCCGACGATGAGAATGGGGAAAATCAACCGGACCAGCTTGCCCGTCTCATAGAGCCACTGCTTAACCTCGTCTTTTGTGAACCACTTCCAAAGCACAATGCCCAACACGACAAGCATGACAGCAATGCCGCCGGCCTTGATCTCGTTGGTAACCCGGGCCGTACCCACCAGCAGGATGCCGACCAACAGACCGAAGAACACCAGCTGCTGTACAATCGGCTTGCCCCGGTCTTCCATCCCCGCCAGGCTGAACCCGTCCCTGGAGGCGCGTGCGGCCTTCTCCGCCTCTTCCTTGCGGAACAGCACCGCCATGATCAGACCGATAATGATGGCGAAAACAACCGCCCCGACGGCCCGGCCGGCACCCAGGTCCCAGCCCAGCTTGCGCGCCGTCAGGACGATAGCCAGGAGGTTGATGGCCGGCCCCGCGTAAAGGAAGGTTACGGCAGGACCGAGACCCGCGCCCTTACGGTAGATGCCGGCGAAGAGCGGGAGGATCGTACACGAGCAGACGGCAAGAATGACTCCCGAAACAGATGCCACACCGTATGAAATATACTTCTTGGTTTGGGGGCCGAAGAATTTAAGAACTGCTGCCGAGGAGACAGCAACCGCGATTCCGCCGGCGATAAAAAACGCCGGGACAAGGCAGGTCAGGACGTGCGCCGACAAGTATTCCAGGATCTCGTTCCAGCCGCTAAGCAAGACGCCAGTCAGATAGTCCATTGCTCCGCCCAAGCCGATGTGACCCGGGCTCCCTCCCTCTATATTAGTAATTGATGATGTACTTATATTTTACTTATAGTCCAAAGCGACAAGGTCGTCAAGCATTTTTTGACATAGGCTAAAAATAAATTGGGATGGACCTGTTGCATCCATCCCGAAAGACTCGAATGAAGTTGTTTATGCCGCTGTTTAAATCTTCCGTCCAGAACACGCTGCAGCCGTCGAGTACATACCAAAACACCGCATTTCTTCCTCTTTCAGGTCAAAATAGTTTTGCCAGCACCTTGCTGTCTTTAAGGAAAGGGACCTGCTATGCAATACTGCTTCCCTGATTTCGTCTTCGGTGTACGTCCTGAACAACCAGTTCAGCGCCTTTTGGTCGCCTTCATTTAACAGCCGTTCGATGACCAGGACACTATTCCGTGACAGATCCACTTCCTGCGGATTCACGTCCCAGAAAAGATCGTGGAGCCATACGGGAATTTTGTGTTTGTTATCCATTTATCCCTTCTATCCTTTCTTGAACCTGTATTTATTATAGCATATTTGAAGCAGCAATTCCATTATCTGGCTGCAACAAGCGTGCCGATGACCACGTTCAGTTCTCTGTCACCCAGGGACTGTTCTTACTCCGAAAACTGAAGCCCTGACCCTCCTCGTGAGAAAAGGGCAGGCCCCGGCAGATTCATTGCCGGGGCCTGCTTGATGGAGGGGAAAATAATTCTCTTATCTGGTAATGGTAATCTGCCTGGTCACCGGATCGTAATCCACCACTGCGCCCAGGGTTTCGCTGACGAAACGCAGGGGCACGAAAGTGCGGCCGGGCGGCACCCTAGAAAGATGGCGGAGTCATGGCCCATATGCCGACGGCGACTTTCTTCCCGCGATTAAAGAAACGGTGAGGCAAGGTGCTGTCGAAGTAGATGCTGTCGCCCTCGCGCAGTAAGTACTCTCTGTCCCCGATCATTACCGTGATTTCCCCCTGGACAACGACACCGCATTCCTCGCCTTGATGGACGAGAAGCGTTCCGTTCGTCCAGGTGCCCGGTTCCAATATGATGGAGAGGAACTCGATCTTGTCGTCTCTCTTCCCCGGCGACAGCATGCGGTAGGTGACGTTTGACTCGGGCAACACCAGGCGTTTTTGCTGGTCGGCGCGCAAAACCGTCACGCGTTCCTCGTCTTCGGCGTCAAAAAGCGCGATGAGAGGAATATCCAGCACTCTGGTGATTCTCCACAGCGAGTCCAGTGAGGGTGTCGCCAGGCCGCGCTCGACCTGGCTTATCAAACCCGCGCTGAGCTGACACTGGGAGGCCAGAGCTTCGACCGTCAGCCGTTTCTCCTTGCGATATTGGCGGATCTTATCCCCGATGCTCTTCAGCGGAGGGTCATCCATCCTCATCAGCAGAGCCTCCTCGCACAACAATCAGAGCGATACTGCAACAGCCCCGCCTTTTTGCGGCTGGACTGCCGGGAGGTAGTCTTTGAGAACGGTCCCGTCGACGGTAATCACGGGGTTGCGGACCACAAAGTCGACGTGATAGACCGATTCGGTCAGGCCCAGGCGGTAGCTGTCGCCCAAGGCGAAGTGGACGCTACCCGCTTCCTTTTCGTCCACGGAAATGTTGGCGTAGGGGCCGTGTACCATCGGGTTCATGCCGATGGCGAACTCGCCGATCATGTCAACTCCCCCAGCGTTGCTCCACAGCCATTGTTCGAAGCGTGGATCCGCTTCCACCATCCGGCCGGCTTCAAAACGCAGCGCCACCGGTTTGTCGGGTAGCCAAAGCCGGGAAATGGTGCCGTCGATAACAATGCGCCCGTAAAAGGACTCCTCCACGGGACAGGTATAGATTTCTCCGTCCGGCAACTGGGCCAGCTTACCGGGGGCGCAGTAACCGTCAGCCGCGATCCAGGAACGGCCGGCAACCGAAAAGGAGATATCCGTACCCAGGTCCGACGTTACACGGACCGTGCTCGCCTTCTCCATCCGCCTTGCCAGGGCGGCCGCCGCGGAAGCGATCGCCGGGTATTCCAGGTCCCCCCAGAACTCGTCGGCCAGGTAGCGTTCGTCCCAGTTCCAGAGCGAAAGGACAGACTTCCCCCGATCCAGCAGCAGGTTGCGCAACGCCTTGGCGTAAATCGAATCAGCCAGCGTCGGCTGGTACAGCTCGACGACGTGGCTTGCGTTCCGTATTAAAGGGTGGTCGGCCAGCCGGGTGATCGATGCGTCCAGGGATACATCCAACAGGATGCTGGGGACTTCCATAATATCCGCCAGCCTGCGCCCGAGACGGATATCCTGGGTAAGAATCAGCAGGCTCCGCAGGGGCGGCGCGTTCCTGGTCAAGGAATCGAGGATGCGTTCACGTACTTTTGCCACAACCTTTTCTCTCCCACTAGCTGCTTCATCTCCGTCACCGTAACCGGCTCACTCGCGGAGGGCCAAGTGGCAGGCGGCCCATCGCCCGTCGCTCACTGCGGACAGACCGGGAACCTCCCGGCGACAGCGCTCAACGGCCCGGGGACAACGCGGATGAAAACCACAGCCAGGGGGGGTGTTCAGCGGGCTGGGCATTTCATCGTTGCTCGCCGCCGCCAGCGGCCTGTTCCGGTCCAGGCTGGGGATAGACTGCAAGAGCATCTCGGTGTAGGGATGGGCCGGTCGCATGAAAAGTTCCTCGGTAGGCGCAATCTCGACGAGCCTGCCCAGGTACATCACCATCACGCGGTCGCACAGGTAGCGCACCACCGCCAGATTATGCGAGATAAAAAGGTAGGCCATGCCGAACTCGGCCTGCAGTTCACGCAGGAGATTAAGGACCTGGGCCTGTACCGAAACGTCGAGGGCCGAGGTCGGCTCGTCCAAGACCATCAGCTTGGGATTGAGGCAGAGAGCCCTGGCGACGGCGACGCGCTGGCGCTGCCCGCCGCTCAATTCATGCGGGAAACGGTCCATGAATTCCGGCCCCAGCCCCACTCTTGCGAGCAAACCGAGCACGCGCTCCCGGCGTTTCTCGGCATCGGTCCAGCCGTTGAGGCGCAGCGGCTCTTCCACGATCTGCCGCACCCGAAAACGAGGGTTGAGCGAACTCTGCGGATCTTGAAAAACTGTCTGGATCATCGGCCGCAACGCGCGCCGTTGGGCCTTGCTCATTTCGGCCAGGCTCCGCCCCTCAAAGAACATCTCACCCCTGGTCATCTTTTCGAGGCGCATGATTATGTAAGCCAACGTGCTCTTGCCGCAGCCGCTTTCGCCCACGAGCCCAGCCGTTTCGCCGGGGAAAATGTCAAGCGACACCTCGTTGACCGCCCGCAGGACGCTGCTGCCGCGGCCGCCGCGCACGGTAAATTCCTTGACCACCCCGCGCAGGGAAAGCAACGCTTCAGCCATTGATCCGCGCCTCCCAACAGGCCACCAGATGGCCGGCGGCAACCGCCACCAGCTTCGGCCGCGATCGGCGGCACCGCTCGCCGGCCGCGGCGCAGCGCGGGTGGAAGCGGCACCCGGAAGGCAGCGCCAGCAGGTTGGGCACGCTGCCGGTGATGGGTTGCAGGTGTTCCTGGCGGTTCTCGAGCCTCGGCAGGGCCTTTAGAAGAGCCTGGGTGTAAGGATGCCCCGGCCTGTGAAGAACCTCATGCACCGGGCCGGTCTCCACAATGACGCCGCAGTACATCACCGTCACCCGTTTGCAAGTCTGGGCCACCACGCCCAGATCGTGGGTGATCAGCAGTACGGCTGTGCCCAAGGATTGTGCCGTCTCCTGCATCAAGCGCAGGATCTGCGCCTGAATGGTTACGTCGAGGGCGGTGGTGGGCTCGTCAGCCAGCAGAAGGCGCGAACCGCAGCTCAGGGCCATCGCCAGGAGCACGCGCTGGCGCATGCCGCCGCTCAATTCAAAGGGATATAGATCAAGCACCCGTTCCGGATGGGGGATACGGACGCGGGACAGCCAGTTTGCCGCCTCCCGCCGGGCCTCACCCGCCGGCAGCCGTCTGTGGATCCGCAGGATCTCGCTCATCTGCCGCCCGATCTTGAAGACCGGGTTGAGCGCGTTCATCGGCTCCTGAAAGACCATCGAGATTTTGCTCCCCCGCAAAGAGGCGTACTCCTTCTCGGGTTTGCCGATCAGTTCTTCGCCCTCGAACAGGATCGAGCCCCCGGCGATGCGGGCGCTTCCCCTGGGCAAGAGTCCCAGAATGGCGGTGGCCGTAAGCGATTTACCGGAACCGGACTCGCCGACCAGTCCCAGGAACTCGCCGGGCATAATCGTCAGGTCGATCCCGTCAAGGGCGCGGGCCACTCCGGCATAACCGTGAAAGTCGACACAGAGACCGCTTATCGCCAGCAGAGGTTCCATGGCCGTCCTCCTAACCGCGCAGGCGCGGGTCGAGGATGTCGCGGACCCCGTCGCCAAAGAGATTGAAGCCGATCACGGTGATGAAGATGGCCACGCCGGGAAAGGTGGCGTACCACCACTGATCCAGCAGATAGGTCCGGCCCATGCTGACCATGGCTCCCCACTCCGGCGCGGGGGGCTGCGCGCCCAAGCCGATGAAGGACAGGGCGGCGGCGATGAGAATCGCCTCGCCGATGCCCAGCGTCGCCTGGACGATCACCGGCGCCAGGCAGTTGGGCAGGATGTGGCGGGAGATGATCCAGGCCCGGGAGGCGCCGAAGGTTCGGGCCGCCTTTACGAATTGGCGTTCCTTGATGGAAAGGGTCAGCCCGCGCACCAGGCGCACGTACACCGGGATTTTGACCACCGCCACCGCGATGATGCTGTTGCGGAAGTTCGGTCCCAGGGCGGCCGAAAGCGCCAGCGCCAGAACGAGACTCGGAAAAGCCAGCATGATGTCCATCAGGCGCATGGTCACCAGTTCGACCCGGCCGCCGATGAAACCGGAGACGCTGCCGATGACCATCCCGCCCACAGCGGCCAGG
This sequence comes from Desulfosceptrum tomskiensis, assembly GCF_049818055.1. GTDB lineage: Bacteria > Bacillota > Desulfotomaculia > Desulfotomaculales > JASEER01 > JBFLVT01. The sequence continues at coordinate 2,281,499 of NZ_CP187479.1, read as the reverse complement.
CCGACGATGCCCAGGCCGGCCAGGAGCGAGAGACGCGCCCCGTAGAGAACGCGGCTCAGGATGTCCCGCCCCATTTCGTCGGTGCCCAGCGGGTAGGCCGGGCCGGGAGGCTGCAGGCGATCCGGCAGGTGCAGAGCCAGCGGGTCGTAAGGGGCCAGGACGGGCGCGCAGACGGCGGCAAGGACGACCAGCAGGACGATCGCAGCCCCGGCCGCCGTCAGGGGGTAGCGTTTCATCATATACAAGTAATAAGGCGCGCGCTTCAAGGTCAGTGCACCTCTCTGATCTGGGGATCGAGCACGGTGTATAGCAGGTCAACAGCCATATTGATCAGGACGTAAAACACGGCTACGACGATGGTAAAGCCCATGATCGCCGGGAAGTCCAGGAAGGAGATCGAGTCCACCACATACTTGCCCATACCGGGCCAGGCGAAAATTGTCTCCGTCAGGATGGCCCCGCCCAGCAGTTCGCCGAACGAAAGGCCGATGATCGTCACGGCGGGGATAAGGGCGTTACGCAAAGCGTGACGGTAGATGATCCCCCGCCGGGGAATGCCGTTGGCCCTTGCCGTTTTAATATAGTCCATCTCCAGCACCTCCAGCATGCTCGCCCGGACCATGCGGGCGATGGTCGCCAGTTGGATGTAACCCAGGCAGAGCGCCGGCAGGATCAGGTGCAGGACGCTGCTTTTCAAGGCGATAAGGTCACCCGACAGAATGCTGTCTAAAACGTAAAGGCCGGTAAAATGGGTCGGGGGGTTGATCAGAACGTCGATGCGCCCCCCGCTGGGCAACCAGCCGAGATGCTTGTAAAAGAGAAGTAAGGCCATTAGGCCCAACCAAAAAAGCGGGGTGGACACGCCGAGAATGGCCGTGATGCGGCTGGCGTGGTCGACGGGCGTGTCACGGCGCGCTGCTGAAAGGACACCCAAGGGGATGCCCGCCGCAACAGCGAATCCCATCGCCCAAAGCGTCAATTCGAGGGTCGCCGGAAAATAGGTCAGCAGTTCGCTGAGCACCGGCCGCTGCGTGCGGATCGAGACCCCCATGTCCCCATGGAGCAAACCCCAGAGATAATGCAGGTACTGCAGCCAAACCGGTTGGTCAAGACCCAGCGCATGCCGCATGGCCGCCAGCGTCTCCTCGCTGGCCCGTTGACCGACAAGCATGCGTGCCGGGTCCCCCGGGATGACATGGGAGACGAGAAAAGTGACAAAAGTCACGCCCAGGAGCACGAGAAGAAGCTGTCCAAAGCGGCTCAACACCAAGCGCAGGTTTTTCATACTCCACCCCGTCACCGCTGAAGTTGGTAAGGGCGGGGCGTGCCGGGACCCGCCCGGCACGCCTTTTGACCAGCCCTATTTGTCCATTCCCTGGAAGTTGTACATGTCCTGGAGCATGGGGTTGAAGACGAAGCCCTGCACCGATTTGCGCATCGGCAACTGGTAATTCTTCTGGACCAGGAAAACATACGGCGCATCCTGCATAATAATATCCTGGGCTTGCCTGTAAAGCTCAACCCGTTTTTGCGCATCGGTGATGGTGGCCGCCTCCCGCACCAGGCCGTCCACCTGCGGATTCTTGTAGAACGCCCGGTTGCCCGCAAGGCCAAAATTATTCGAGTCAAACCAGTAGTTCATAAACATGTACGGGTCGGCGTAGTCCGGGCTCCATACCCCGAGCGTCATATCGAAATCACCCTTGTCGATCTTCTCACGCTGGGTGGCGTAGGCGATCTTCTCCAGCTTGACCGTGATGCCGATATCGGCCAGATTATTCTGAATGATCTGGGCCTCCGGCTCCCACCAGGCCTTGCCGTCAGAGTACATCAGGGTCAGGGTCAGGTTGCCGGCTTGCGCTTCCTGCAGCAAGGCCTTGGCTTTAGCCACGTCGCGGGTGTACTGGAAGACACCGGGATCGTGCCCCCACAGGCCCTCCGGGATAGGTCCGCGCATCTGTGTGGCGTTGCCCTGCCACACACCGGAGATGATCCCCTGGTAGTCGATGGCGTAGGAAATGGCTTGCCGGACCTTGGGGTTGCTCAGCGCTGGCTTCTGGGTGTTCAGGTACAGGTAGTCCACCATCAGGCTGGGGCTCTCAAAGACATTGATGTCGGGGTTTTTCTTCAGTTCCTCCATCTGGTCGACGGGAATGTTCTCGGCGATGTCGATGTCGCCCTTCTCCAGGGCCATGCGCTGCGCCGAGGGATCTTTGATGGTCTTGATCAGGATGGTGTCCAGTTTCGGCTTGCCGCCCCAGTAGCCGGCATTGGCCGCCAGCTTGATGTACTGAGAGGGCTGCCATTCGGCCACCTGATAGGGACCGCTGCCTTCAGTGTGCGTGGCCAGCCAGTTCTGGCCCATGTCCCCGTCCTTCTCATGCTTCATCACCGCCGGGTTGACAATGCTCCCGCCGTTGGTGGCCAGAGTCGACAGGAAGGGCGGAAATACCTTGTTCAGCTTAAACTGGACGGTATACGGGTCGACAACGGTCACGCTCTCCAATGTCGGAAAGGCCTCGGACGGACCCTGTTTGATCTTCATCAAGCGGTCAAACGAAAACTTGACCGCGTTGGCGTCAAGGGGCGTCCCGTCAGCGAACTTAACGTCATCGCGCAGGTGGAAGGTCCAGGTGAGACCATCCGGCGAAACCTCCCACGACTTGGCGACCGAGGGTTCCACTTCGGTTTCGCTCCCCTTGTACTGCACCAGACGGTCATAGGCCGGATAGCTGATCTTCCAGGCCGAATTGTCCATAGCCACCGCCGGGTCAATCGTCCCCAGGTCGGCGGCCGATCCGATAATGAGCGTCTTGGTCTGCGGGGTCGAGCTTTGCGGCGTGTTGGCGGACTTGCCGCACCCCGCGACAACCCCCAACAATAACAGGAGGCCTAGCAGCCCAGCCACGGTTCTCTTCATTCTAACTCCCTCCCAAAAGTTTGCTGGTCCTTGGTTCTTGGCTGTGCCCGGGATTTGTCCGCGGTATCATTTGCGGAAAAACTCAACGCGTCCCCCTTTCTGATCATAGATTAGACGCCCTCGTCTTTTCACTTTGGCTAAAAGTCATTCAATATAACTAAAGAAAATCCTGCTTTCCTTAACGGGAAATGTGTATTAAAAGCGGAGGATATCGTGCCGGCGCCGGCCGGCATGACGTGGGAAGGCATGTTCCGGCAGGTCAAAAACGTCTACCGCGAAGTCCTGTCCTGATGAACGTTTATAGATCTTCGGTTCGGCTGGTGTCTGAGAGACATAAGAGAATTTTGGCCTAATGGTAGGAATTGTTTCTCAGCGTAACGAAGTAACGTGGAAAAACAAGAAAGAGGGTGCCCAAGGGATGAACCTGGAGAAGGCCATGCGCCTGCCACTGGTTGAGGGCGGCATCGTTAAGGTTATCATCGGGGCGATTCTCAACCTGATCCCCATCGTAAACTTCCTGTGTTCAGGGTACTTCATCGAAATCATGGCCAACGCAATCCGGGAGAAGCATGAAATGCCGGCTTGGGAAAACTGGGGCGACAAGTTTATTAGAGGACTTCTGAGCTTTGTGATTTCGGTTGTGTATATGATTATCCCCATCCTGCTCTTAGTAGCAGGCGGTATCAGCGGCTTTTTTGCTGTCCTCGCCGTCCTCACCGGGCTTGTCATGTGGTTCGTTCTCCCAATGGCCCTGGCGCGCTACGCGGCTACCGGCAGCACCGCCTCGGCTTTTGAGTTCAACGCTGTTCTCTCTTTCATTAAGGCCGTTTTCGGCGCCTATATCGGGGTCTACCTCTTTTCCCTTGTCCTCTTCATCGGCCTTACCATCCTGGCCGCCATCCCCGTCATCGGCTGGATTCTTTCCATGCTGGGCGGCTTTTACATCGGCTGCGTCCTGGCCTTCCTTTTCGGCGAGGCCTACCGCAAGGCGGCGGCCGGCAGTTCGGGCACTATCGGGGCCTGATCGCCGCTTTGTGATATGCGAGGTGAGATGTCAGGGCCACACCGATAGGAAAAAGCCCTGTCGATTGACAGGGCTTTTTCCTATCTTTAGCTCCGGCGGCGACCTACTCTCCCGGTATACCCAGTACCATCGGCGCTGGAGGGCTTAACTGCCGTGTTCGGGATGGGAACGGGTGTACCCCCTCCGCCATTGCCACCGGAAATCTGTGAGGTGGGATGTGGGATGTCGGTCGTGAGTCCTTAAGGTTGAAATCGGCTTGCCGATTTCTTTCCTATGTTCTAACCTCTGACCTCTCACTTCTCACTTCCCACTTGTTCTCTCAAAACTGCACAGCGTAAGTAGGACGAGTCAAGCCCTCGACCGATTAGTACCGGTCCGCTCAACTGGTTGCCCAGCTTGCACGCCCGGCCTATCTACCTGGTCGTCTACCAGGGGTCTTACCCGCTTAACGCGATGGGAAACCTCATCTGGAGGGGGGTTTCGCGCTTAGATGCTTTCAGCGCTTATCCCGGCCGCACATAGCTACCCAGCTGTGCCGTTGGCACGACAACTGGTGCACCAGCGGTGCGTCCATCCCGGTCCTCTCGTACTAGGGACGGATCCTCGCAAGTTTCCTGCGCCCGCAGTGGATAGGGACCGAACTGTCTCACGACGTTCTGAACCCAGCTCACGTACCGCTTTAATGGGCGAACAGCCCAACCCTTGGAACCTGCTCCAGCTCCAGGATGCGATGAGCCGACATCGAGGTGCCAAACCTCCCCGTCGATGTGGACTCTTGGGGGAGATAAGCCTGTTATCCCCGGGGTAGCTTTTATCCGCTGAGCGACGGCCCTTCCACGCAGAACCGCCGGATCACTAAGCCCTGCTTTCGCACCAGCTCGACCTGTCTGTCTCGCTGTCAAGCACCCTTGTGCCTTTGCACTCTTTGGCGCGATTTCCATCCGCGCTGAGGGTACCTTTGGGCGCCTCCGTTACGCTTTGGGAGGCGACCGCCCCAGTCAAACTGCCCGCCTGACACTGTCCCCAAACCCGCTTCAGGGCCCAAGGTTAGAATTCCAGTACCATAAGGGTGGTATCCCACCGCCGGCTCCGGTAAGGCTGGCGCCCTACCTTCCACGCCTCCCACCTATCCTGTACATACAATACCAAAATCCAATATCAGGTTACAGTAAAGCTCCACGGGGTCTTTCTGTCCTACTGCGGGTAACCGGCATCTTTACCGGTACTACAATTTCACCGAGCCCCTTGTTGAGACAGCGCCCAGATCGTTACACCTTTCGTGCGGGTCGGAACTTACCCGACAAGGAATTTCGCTACCTTAGGACCGTTATAGTTACGGCCGCCGTTTACCGGGGCTTCGGTTCAGACCTTCACGCTTGCGCGCTGAGCCTTCCCCTTAACCTTCCGGCACTGGGCAGGTGTCAGCCCCTATACGTCATCTTGCGATTTGGCAGGGACCTGTGTTTTTGGTAAACAGTCGCCTGGGCCTCTTCTCTGCGGCCCCCTCGCGCTCCGTATGTAAAATACTTTACGCTGCCGGGGCACCCCTTCTCCCGAAGTTACGGGGTCATTTTGCCGAGTTCCTTAACAAGGGTTCTCTCGCACGCCTGAGAATTCTCTTCCCGCCTACCTGTGTCGGTTTGCGGTACGGGCACCAACCAGCCTCGTTAGAAGCTTTTCTCGGCGGCCTGGCGTCGGTTGCTTCGGTACTCGTTTTCCCTCCCCGTCACCTCTCAGGTTTACGCAAGACGGTTTTGCCTGCCTTGCACCCTACGGGCTTGGACGCGCTTTTCCAGCCGCGCGCTCAACCTAGCCTTCCGCGTCACTCCATCCTCAAACGGCCGTTGGTGGTAACGGAATCTCCACCGTTTGTCCATCGACTACGCCCTTCGGCCTCGCCTTAGGTCCCGACTTACCCTGGGCGGACGAGCCTTCCCCAGGAAACCTTAGGCTTTCGGCGGACGGGATTCTCACCCGTCTTGTCGCTTACTTATGCCGGCATTCTCACTTGCATGCGCTCCACGGCTCCTTACGATACCGCTTCGCCGCACATACAACGCTCCTCTACCCAGCGCGCTCACGCGCGCTGCCGCAGCTTCGGTAATAGGCTTAGCCCCGTTACATTTTCGGCGCAGAGCCGCTAGACCAGTGATCTATTACGAACTCTTTAAATGGTGGCTGCTTCTAAGCCAACATCCTGGCTGTCTGTGCAGCTCCACATCCTTTTCCACTTAGCCTATTTTCGGGACCTTAGCTGACGGTCTGGGTTGTTTCCCTCTCGACCACGAATCTTAGCACCCGTAGTCTGACTCCCGCGCACCAAGTGGCCGGTATTCGGAGTTTGAATGGGTTCGGTAACCGGTGAAGGCCCCTAGCCCAACCAGTGCTCTACCCCCGGCACTCTTCACGCGAGGCTAGCCCTAGAGCTATTTCGAGGAGAACCAGCTATTTCCGAGTTCGATTGGCATTTCACCGCTACCCACACCTCATCCGCTGCCTTTTCAACGACAGTCGGTTCGGGCCTCCACTGCACTTTACTGAAGCTTCACCCTGGA